>CAZPJJ010000395.1:0-4229 GCA_964586535.1 uncultured Acidobacteriota bacterium
GCCGTCGACGCGGGCGTCGTCGACGTCGTCGGAAGCGACCACGCTCCGCATACGCTCGAGGAGAAGGCGAAGCCCTACCCCGCCAGCCCCTCCGGCCTGCCGGGCGTGCAGACGATGCTGCCGCTCCTGCTCGACCACGTCGCCGCGGGCCGCCTTTCCCTAGCGCGGCTCATCGACCTGACGAGCGCGGGTCCGGCGCGCATCTACGGGATCGCCGTGAAGGGGCGCATCGCAGTCGGTTACGACGCGGATTTCGTCCTCGTCGACCTCGCGCGCCGCCACCGCATCTCGAACGCCGAGATGGCCAGCCGCTGTGGCTACACGCCTTTCGACGGCATGGAAGTCACGGGCTGGCCGGTCGCGACGATCGTCCGCGGCCACGAAGTCGCTCGCGACGGCGCGCTCGTCGGCCCCGCCATCGGCGAACCTGTGCGCTTCTGGTCCACTCTCCCGCGCTGCGGCTGATCCGCCGGATCTCGAAGCAGGGATTCGCGCGGCCACGATGCCCGGTAGGCGGGCAGCCATGCTGCCCGCGCCCAGCCCCGTGGCTCTTCAATCCGCCGGATTGAAAGCCATGGATGCGCGGTGGGTATGATGCGGCGAGCATGGCTCGCCGCCTACGGGCGATTGAGCATTCGCACGCGAGAGGCGGGTTTTGGCGCGATGCGGGTGCCGCGGGCGGCGACGCCGCAGAACTCGAGCGTGCCGAGATCGAAAGTCGCCTCGTGGACGCGCTGGCGCTTCTGCGGCACGAAGAGCATGTGCACCGTGCCTTTCGCCTCGCCGAGGAAGAGTTCGTCGACGCGCCCCTCCTTGTCACGGATCAGTTCGTACTCTTTGTCGTGGATGAAGCCCTTGATGAGAACCTTTTTCGCGAAGGGATTTCGCTGCTTGTCGCGGTAGACGAGCGTCACCACGAGGCCGTTCTTTTCGTCGAAGACGCCGATGTGCACGGCCTTCTCCGGAATGAGCACCTTCTGCGGCGGTGCCATGATCCGATAAGAACCGTCGCGCGAGATCGCGATGATCTTGTCGAACTCGCTCACCTGGAGCTGGTAGAGCTCGCCTTTGACGTCGGTGCCGAAGAACCCCGTCTCGGCGTCGTACGAGACGCGGAGATTCGCGACCGCCACCTCGCGAATGTCGACCTGCTCGAAGCGCTCGATCTGCGTCCGCCGCGGATAGGCCGCTCCGTAGCGCGCGAGGAGATCCTCGAGGTACGACACGGTCGTCTTGACTATGTTCTTGAGCTTGGCGTCGATCGCCTTGATCTTCTTCAGGACCTCGGCAATCTGCTCGCGGAAGCGCTCGATGTCGTAAGCCGAGATCCGGCGAATGCGGATGTCGAGCAACCGCGTGACGTCCTCGTCGACCATCTCGCGCACCATATGGTCGCGGAAGGGCTCCATACCCTTCCACACGGCGTCACGGACGCCCTTGTCGGTCTTGGCGCGCTCGATGTTCTTGTAGACGCGGTTCTCGATGAAGATCTGCTCGAGCGTCAAGAAGTGCTGCTTGTCGAGCAGATCCTGACGCTCGAGTTGCAGCTCGGCTTCCAGCAACGTCTTCAGCCGGCTCGTCAGAACCGCGAGGATCTCGGTCGGTCGCATCTCGACCGGCCGCCGCCCATCGATCACGACGAGGCTCGTGGTCAGCGCGACCTCGCAGTTGGTGTGGGCGTAGAGCTGCGGGATCACCTCGTCGCTGTACACGCCGCGCCGCAAATGAAGGACGATCTCCACCTTCTCGGCGGTGCGGTCCTCGATCTGCGCGATCTTGACCTTGTTCTTCTGCGCCGCCGCCTCGATCGAGGCGATCAGTGACTCGGTCGTCTGCGTGTAAGGCAGTTCGGTGATCGTGATCGTCTTCTTCTCTCTGTCGGGGGCGAGCTTCGCGCGAATGCGCACCTTGCCCTGGCCGTCCCGGTAGTCGGCGACGTCGATCAGCCCGCCCTGAGGAAAGTCTGGATAGAGCGTGATCTCGCGGCCATTGAGCAGGTCGATCTGCGCGGTGAGAAGTTCGACGAAGTTGTGCGGCAGGATGCGCGTCGACATGCCGACCGCGATGCCGTCCGTGCCCAGCATGAGCACGACGGGCAGCTTCGCGGGCAGAAAGATCGGCTCGTCCTTGCGGCCGTCGTAGCTCGGCTGCCATTCCGTCAGGCGCGGATGAAAGAGCGTCTCGCGCGCGAGCGGCGTCAGCCGGCACTCGATGTAACGCGGTGCCGCCGCGCCATGCCCCGTGAGCACGTTGCCGAAGTTGCCCTGCTTCTCGATGAAGTACTCTTTGTTGGCCAGAACGACGAGCGCGTCGCCGATGGAAGCGTCGCCGTGAGGGTGTAGCTTCATCGACTCGCCGATGACGTTGGCCACCTTGTGGAAGCGGCCGTCGTCCATCTCGAAGAGCGTATGCAGGATGCGACGCTGCACGGGCTTGAGGCCGTCGCGCAGGTCGGGGATCGCGCGATCGACGATGACGTAGCTCGCGTACTCGAGGAAGTTCTGCCGCATCAGCGGCTCGAGAAAGCTCATCTCCTCCTCACGCCACGTCGGTGATGAGATTGTCGACGATGAACTGCCGACGCTCGGGAGTGTTCTTGCCCATGTAGAAGTCGAGCGACTTCTGTACCTCGCTCATCGAACGGGCCGTCACCTGCGAGATGCGCATGTCGGCGCCGATGAAACGCTTGAACTCCGAGGGCGAGATTTCGCCCAGCCCCTTGAAGCGCGTGATCTCGGGCTTCGCCAGGCGCTTGGCGGCGGCATCGCGCTCGCCCTCGGAGTAGCAGTAGGCGGTTTCGGCCTTGTTCCGCACGCGAAAAAGCGGCGTTTCGAGAATGTAGAGGTGGCCGCGCGTGACGAGCTCTTCGAAGTAGCGCAGGAAGTAGGTCAAGAGCAGATTGCGGATGTGCATGCCGTCGACGTCGGCGTCAGTGGCGAGGATCACACGCGCATAGCGCAGGCCGTCGATCGAGTCCTCGATGCCCAAGGCGCGCATGATGTTGTAGAGCTCTTCGTTCTTGTAGATCGCGTCGCGTTTGAGCCCGTAGACATTGAGCGGCTTGCCCTTGAGCGTGAACACGGCCTGCGTGTCGACATCCCTCGACTGGATCAGCGATCCGCCCGCCGAGTCGCCCTCGGTGAGGAAGATGCTCGACTCGTCGGCGCGCCGGTGCTTGTCCCCTTTGTGGAACTTGCAGTCGGTGAGCTTCGGGATGCGGATCGCGGTTTGCTTCTCGCGCGCCCGGGCCTCCTTCTTGATCGACGCCAGCTCGCGGCGCAGGCGCTCGTTGGCCTGGATCTTCTCGACGAGTTTGCGCGCCTCGACGGGGTTCTTGTGCAGCCAGAGCACGACGGCGTCCTTGACCGCGGGAACGATCCAAGAGCGCACTTCGGTCGATCCGAGCTTGTTCTTGGTCTGGCTCTCGAAGACGGGATCCTGCAGTTTGATCGCCACCGCCCCGACGACGCCGTCGCGGACGTCGGGGGCCGCGAAGTTCCTGCCCGAGAACTCGTTGATGCCCTTGAGCAGGCCCTCGCGGAAGGCGCTCTCGTGCGTGCCGCCGTCGTTGGTGTACTGCCCGTTGACGAACGAGTAGTAGTTCTCGCCGTAGCTCTGCGTGTGCGTGAAGGCGAACTCGAGTCGGTCGACTACGGAATGCACGATGTCGTAGACGGGCTCGACGTCGCCCAGCTCTTCGCGCAGCAGATCCTTGAGGCCATCCTGGCTCTTGAATTTCTTGCCGTTATAGGCCAGCGTCAGGCCGCGATTGAGGTACGCGTAATACTTCAGCCGGTGCTCGAGGAACTCCTCACGCCACGTGTACTTGCCGAAGATGGACGGATCGGGTTCGAAGAGGATGAGCGTACCGTTCTGCGCGCCCGGCTCGCGGCCTTTCTTCTCGTCGACGAGCCGCCCCTGCTCGAAGCGCGCGCGCACGAAGTGCCCTTCGCGCCACGAGCAGACCTCGAAGCGCGCCGAAAGCGCGTTGACGGCCTTGGTGCCGATACCGTTGAGCCCGACCGAGAACTGAAACACGTCGTCGTTGTACTTGCCGCCCGTGTTGATGCGCGAAACGCACTCGACCACTTTGCCGAGCGGGATACCGCGCCCGTAGTCGCGGACCGATACGCCGGCGCCGTGGCGCTCGATCGTGATCTGGCGGCCCTCGCCCATGATGAACTCGTCGACGGAGTTGTCGACGACCTCTTTGAGCAGGACGTAGATGC
>CAZPJJ010000396.1:0-4219 GCA_964586535.1 uncultured Acidobacteriota bacterium
CTTGACCGCGATTTCGGCGGTTTCGAAGTCTCGAATTTCACCGATGAGGATGATGTTCGGGTCCTGTCGCAGGAACGAGCGCAGCGCCTCGGCGAAGGTGAGACCGATCGCCTCCTTCGTCTGCACCTGGTTGATGCCATGCAGGTTGAACTCGACCGGATCCTCGGCCGTCATGATGTTCGTGTCGGATGTGTTGACCTTGGAGATCGACGAGTAGAGGGTGTTGGTCTTACCCGAACCCGTCGGACCGGTCACGAGCACCATGCCCCAGGGCTTGAGGATCGCGCGCTCGAACTTCTCGTAGGACTGCGGCTCGAAGCCGAGCTTGCCGAGGTCGAGGCAGAGGTTCTCTTTGTCGAGGAGTCGAAGCACGACCTTTTCGCCGAAGAGCGTCGGGACGGACGACACGCGGTAGTCCATCTCGCGCGTCTTGCCGTCCATCTTCATCTTGATCTTGATGCGGCCGTCCTGCGGCAGGCGGCGCTCGGCGATGTCGAGCTTGGCCATGATCTTGATGCGGCTGATGATCGCGTCGCGCATCTTGAGCGAGGGCCGGATGTACTCGTAGAGCACGCCGTCGATGCGCAGCCGCACGCGGAAGTCGCGCTCGTAGCTTTCGATGTGAATGTCCGACGCGCCCTTGTTGATCGCCTCGACGAGCACGCGGTTGACGATCTTGACCACCGGAGCGTCCGACGAACTCGCCTCGAGTTGCGTCGGATCGATCTCGTTGGGATCGTCGAGGACTTCCATCTCCTCGGGGAGCTGGCCCGTGGGCTCGAAAGTCTCCTGGACCTCCCCTCCCTCCTGGAGGATGTCGATCCCGCGCTCCTCGTACGATTTGTCGATGGCCTCGCGGAGCGCGAACTCGGAGGCGAGCACGGGCTCGATCTCGCAGCCCGTCCGAAAGCGGATGTCGTCGAGCGCGACGACGTTCGTCGGATCCGCCATCGCGAGCGTGAGCAACGTGCCTGTCTTGTGCACGGGGAACACGTGATAGCGGCGCGCGAGATTCTCCGGAACCAGTTTCAAGAGGTCGCGTTCGACGCGCTGATAGAGCTCGCGCAGATCGACCGCGGGGATCCCGTACTGCTCGGAGAGCAGGTGGACGAGATCGTCCTCGCTGACGGCGCCCAGCTTGACGAGGTGGTAGCCGATGCGGCCCCCCTCGGTCTTCTGGCGTTCGAGCGCCTCCTTCAACGCTTCTCGCGTGATGAGGCCTTCTTCGAGAAGCAGTTCGCCGATCCGGTCGGCCATGCGTCACCCCTCTCGGCGATTCGGAACCGTGCGCGTCCTGGTGCGCGCGCGCTCCGGATCGAGGGCGGTCGTCCCGCCGCCACGGTTCTCCTCGGACGAATGTGGTTGCTCTGAAGCCGTCCGGTCAAGAAAGAGAACGGGCGACTTTTCGCGAGCGGGAGAGAGAGACCCGGGACGCGGGCGTCTTGCGACGGGCGGCTGGTGCGGGACGCGGCTCGGTTCGAATCAGAGGACGTCGTCGACGCGGCCGGCGGCGATCCTCGCGGCCAGGCGGGCGCGGCCGATCCACTCTCCGGGCTGGGCGCGAACGATCAAGAAAAGCCCCGCACGCGGGACCCGGCGCACGACGAGCGCGCCCTGGTCGCCGACGGCGATCCACTCCGAGACGGCGCCGACGCCGGCCGAGGCCGTGGCGCGGCCGATCGGCCCGACGGCGGCGATCGTCTCGACGGCCACCTCATCGGCTTCGTCGCGCGACGCGGGCTGCCCGGCGCGCGCCACGAGGACGCCCTCAGCGTCGACGAGCACGATGTCGATGACGCCGGGAGCGCGGCGCGCGGCGTCTTCGAGCACGCTGCGGAGATCCTGGGCGGGTTCGGGCCACGCGGGCGAGTCGCGCACGGGTACGAGCCTCCTCGAGGCCGACGATTATCGACGAGAAACGACACGGGGCGCAGCGGCTTGCCGGCCGCCGCGCCCCCGATCGTTCAATCGGTCACTGACCTTCGCAGACCGAGACGGCGCGGATCGGCATCTGAGCCGTCGTCGATGCCGGTTCGCCCGAGAGGTCCGCGCCACGGAAGGTGACGCGCACCGAGCCCTCGGTCGCACCCGTGAAGAAGCCGTCGATGATGTCCTGCGCTTCGACCGTGGTCATGCCGAAGTCGGCCGAGCCGCCCGCCGGCACTTCGATCGAGATCAGTTCGTTGAGCCGGTTCGGCGGCACCGGACCGGCCGTGATCACATAGACGACGTCCATGCTGGTGAAGAGGACGTCCTTGAAGTCGCCGCTCGACGAGCCACGCAGCGTGGACGTGAAGTTGATCGAGTTCTCGGTCGACGTGAAGACCGTCTCTTCCGTGCCGTCGCCGTCGAGGTCGACGAGTTCGCCATCGACGTCGATACATGCTTCGGTCGGATCCACGCCCGAGACCGTGACGAGGTTCCCGGAAATGCCCGGATCGTCGGTCGCGTCGCTGCAGCCCGCCGCGAGCCCCGCCACGGCGAGGATCAGCGCGAAAGCCGCCAACATCCCTGTTCTCATCGCCAAACCTCCCTCAGGACGCTTTGATGATCCGCGGCGTGACGAAGATCAGCAGCTCGCGGTTTCGGGTTTGATGATTGCGAGAGCGGAAGAGCCAGCCGAGGCCCGGAATGTCCCGGAACCACGGCACGCCCAGTTCGCTCTTACCTTCGTTGACCGTGAAGATGCCGCCGATGACGGTGGTGCCGCCGTCGGGGATCATGACCGTCGTCTCGGCGCGCTGCGTATTGATCGAGGGCACCTCGCCGACGGTGTTGACGAAGTCGGGCTGGTTGTTCTCGACGGTCAGTTCGAGGACGACCGTCCCTTCGGCGGTGATCTGCGGCAGGCACTCGAGGCGCAGCGCGGCGGCGACGAAGCGGACGTCGATCTCGGTCGCGGTCGTACTCACGATCGGGAAGCGCACGCCCTGTTCGATCTCGGCCTTCTCGTTGTTCTGCGTCGCGATCTTCGGCGCCGAAAGCCGGCGCGCGTAGCCCTCTTCCTCGAGCGCGTCGAGCGTGATGTCGAGCGTGAACGAGTCGAGGACGTTGCCGAAGGAGAGCCCGAGGGCGCTCGCTGTCGCGCGGCGCGGAAGGTTGAGGTCGTAGCCCACGTTGGCCCGGTGCGGGAAGTCGAGACTCGTCTCGGTTCCGAGCGCCGGATCGGCGTCGGCATTGAAGCCCCACTGCACGCCGAGGTCCTTGATGAAGTCGCGCGACACTTCGACGATGCGCGCTTCGATCATCACCTGCGGCGTCTCGGCGTCGAGCGTCGAGAGCAGGGCGTCCGTGGCCTCGATGCGGCTCGTGATGTCGCGGATGATCACCGAGTTGGTGCGCTCGTCGATCATCACGCGGCCCTTCGGCGTGAGGATCGCCTCGCGCACGATGCGTTCGACGTCTCTCGCCTTCGCGTACGAAAGCGTGCGCGTGATCGTCACGGGCGCGCCTTCGAGCTCTTTCGCATCGCGAAGCGCCTTACGCGCCGCGGCTTCCTGCGCAAGCTTGGTGACCGGCGCGATGCGCACCACGTTGCCGTCGAGGACCATGTCGAGCGAGTTGTTCTGCAGGATGAGGTCGAGCGCCTGATCCCACGGAACGTTGTCGACGATGATCGTCACCTGGCCCGAGACCGCGGGGTCGAGCACGAAGTTCAGCCCCGAGATGTCGTGGAAGTAGCCGAAGACCTGCTTGATGTCGGCGTCGACGAGTTGCAGCGAGATCGGCGTGCCGTTGTAGACGCGCTTCTCGTCCTGGATCGTCTTCGTCTCGAAGTCCGGCAGGTAGGTGATCTTCGACTTCTCTTCCGCCGCCATCTGCTGCGCGGGCGCGATCGCCGCGACGGGAGCCGAAGCGAGCCGCGACGCGCCTTCGATGACGGCGTCGATCTCGCTTTCGGTCCAGCCGCTCGCCGTTGCGTCACCGGCCGCGTCGGGAGTGATCTCCTCGCTGGCGGTCGTGGCGACGTACGGAGCCGGCTGTTCGACGGAAGCGGGAGCTGCAACGAACGGCTCCGCGGCGACCGCGGCAGCGGGTGTCTCCGCCACGACCGGCTCCGGCTCGCTCGCGAATGGCGCCGAGGGGGCAGGCTCGACGACGGCCTGAGCTTCGCTCGCGGGTTCCGATCGCAGCGACGCGGGCTCGGGCTCCGGGCGGGCCGCTTCGGGAGCGGGCTCGGGCGCGGGCGTGGCCTCGGCGAGCACGTCGACGGGGGCGG
>CAZPJJ010000397.1:0-4215 GCA_964586535.1 uncultured Acidobacteriota bacterium
GCGTCAGGCCGGCCAGGTCGGCGGGCCCGTAGACCGGCCGCAGGTCGATCTCTTCCGGCGTCCGCCAGACGAGTTCATCCGCGGGACGCCCCGTTTCCTGGTGCGCCCGCTCGCCCCACGAGGACTCGTCGCCCGCGGGCGCCGGCCACCGAAAGGGCACGGCGGCGAAATTGGGAATGCCGCTCACGAGAGCACCTCCAGCCGCTCCAGCAGCGCCTTCAGCAGGGTTTCTCCATCGCAGCCCAGATGAGCGAAGAAGTCCACGCCGGCCTCTCGCCACGCCTCCTCGTGCTCGCCCGGACGTCCGGCGACGATCACCGCCCGCGCACCCGTCGCCTTGAGCGCGCGCGCGAGATCGGGAACCAGTTCCGGGTACGTCTCATCCGTCGAGCAGATCACGGCCGCGCGCGCGTCCGATGCACGAAAGGCCCCGATCGCCGCGGCGACGTCCGCGCGCGGTTCGGCTCCCCTGCTCTCGACCCCGGCGATCGCCAGAAACGAGCGCATGAAGCCCACGCGCGCCCGATGCTGCGCGGGCGGACCCATCGCGGCGACGAAGACGCAGGGCGCGCTCCCCGTGCGCTCGCGCATCGCGAGCGAGAGGGCGCGCATCTCCTCGAAGGGTTCCGCGAAACGCACGCGCGCCAGCCGCGGCGCGACGTCGGCGCTGCCCGCGAGAATCGCGGCCGCATCGAGCGGCGCATGATCGCGACGCTCGATCGGCTGCTCGCGCGGGTCGGGATACGACGTCACGCCCGTGATCGGCTCCTTGGCCTGCGCGTGGAGCCGCGCCCGCTCGCGAGCGCGCTGGCCGAGCCGCTCGCGCAGCGCTCCCGTGCGCAGTTGCGCGGTGAGACCGCCGTTGCGCTCGATCTCGCGCAAGACCGACCACGCGCGCTCCGCTGCCGCGCGCGTGAGGCTTTCGACGTACCACGAGCCGCCAGCGGGATCGACGACGCGGTCGAGGTGCGATTCCTCGCGAAGGATCACCGGCGTATGCGCCGCGAGGCGCTCGCCTTGCTCCTCGGCGACGCCGAGCGCGGCGTCGAAAGGAAGCGTGGTGACGCTCTCCGCGCCGCCGACCATCGCCGCGAAGGTGTCGGTCGTCCCGCGCAAGAGGTTCACCCATGGATCGAAGGTGGTCTTGCTCGCGAAGAGTCCGCGCGCGTGGAGCCGCAGGCGCTGGGCGCGGGGCGATCCACCGCACTCCGCGACGATCGCCGCGAAGAGCGTCCGCGCGGCCCGCAGCTTGGCGATCTCGGCGAAGAGATCGCGACCGATCGCCAGGCGCATCTCGATCGCCGCGGCGGCATCGTCCACGGCGATTCCGCGACGCACGAGTTCGCGCAGCGTCTCGGCCGCATGCGCGAGCGCGAGTCCGAGTTCCTCGAAGGGAGGCGCGCCCGCTTCCGCGTAGGTCCAGCCATGGATGCCGAGCACGCGCACGCGGTCGGCGTGCGCCCGGGCGCGCGTCACGAGCTCCGCGCTGACGTCCCAGGCGCGCGCGAGCGGCATCGGCAGCGTGCCGCCGGACGCGAGCGCCCCGAGCGGATCGATCCCGAGCGAGAGTTCGCGAGGCGCACCTGCGTCGGTCGCCTCCTCCAGGCGCACGAGCAACGCGGGCGCGAAGTCGAACGCGCGGCTCCCCGCGTCCTGCGCCAGCGTCACGTTCGAGAGATCGAGCCCCTCCAGCACCAGGCCCACCTCGCGGGGAGCGGCGATCGCGAGCCCGCTCTCTTCTCCGGAGCGCGCGATGACGAGCGAGAGGCCGTTCGCGCCATGCCGCAGCGCCAAGGCCGCAACCCGCACGGCGTCCTCGATGCCGGGACCGCGAATCTCGTGACGATTCTCGGCCTGGAAAGATCGCCCCAGAGCTCGTGCGTGCCGCGTGTAGGGCGCCGCGCCCGGCAGGGCCGCAACGCACTCGATCGGTGCTGGGGCTTCCGCCGTGTAGAGCGGCTCGACTCGCGTGCCGTCGGCCGTCTTGGCGACGAGCCGGTCGAAAGGAGCTCCCTCCATCTCGCGCTCGACCTGGGCACGCCACTCCGCGTAGGAGACATCCGGAAACGGGGGAAGCGAATGCTCCGCCATCGATACACCTCGAATGACAGCCATCGTCAGGCTGGATGGAGATTGTGCCGATCAATATCAAGCAAGAGCTACGACTCACCGTCGAATATTAACCCCTTTCGCTGCCGTCCGAAACCGCCATCGGCACACGACACGGGCCCACGCCGAAACGCTTTCCCGCCCCTCGTCGTAACGTGCCGCGTCGATGGCGGCGCCGACCACGACGAGACGGCGGCGACGCCCTGGAGGTTCGATGGTGAAGTTCCTGCTGTGGCTGCTCCTCCTCGTGGTCTGCTGGCCGCTCGCGCTCCTCGCTCTCCTGCTCTACCCGATTGTCTGGATCCTGCTCATCCCGTTTCGCCTCGTCGGCATTGCCGTCGAGGGCGTGCTCGAGTTGCTCCGTGCGCTCGTCACGCTGCCCGCGCGAGTACTCGGCGGCGGCAAGTCCAAAGCCGCGTGATCACGAGTGGGCGCCAGCGTAGCGCTTCTCGCCCGCTTCCACGGGCACGCGCAGGATGTTCTCGAGCGGCGGATAGGGGCACGTGGCAAACGACGTGAACGCGCAGGGCGGGTTGTAGGCGCGATTGAAATCGAGTACGTAGGTGCCGTCCTCCTCGCGCGTCGCGTCGAGATAACGCCCCGCCCCATAGGTCGACTCCGAGCTGGTCGCGTCGCGGAAGATCACGAAGAGCGACTCCGCGTCGCTCGCGCCGAAGCCGAGAATCGCATGCTCCGCGTCTCCCAGCCGGAAGCGCAGCAGCCCCGGCGCCTCCATGGCGCTGTCGATACCCGTGGCCGTGGGAATCGTGACCTCGCGAGGCGCCTCGAAGCGCTCGAGCTTCGCGACGACGCGATACGCGGGATCGATCGGGAAGTAGTCCAGCCCCGCGAACGTGGTGCGCGTCTCGTTGTCGGGATCCTTCGCGCGAATCCCCAGGCGGCCGTCGCGGTCGATGACCGTCATCGAAACGCGCCCCGCGCGCACGACGTCGGGCTTCTCCTCGCGATCGCTGCGCAGCACCGTAGCGGCGAGAGCCGTGTCGTTGACGGTGGCGCCCGCACCCGGCGCAGCCTCGAAGCGCACGACCGTGCCTTCGCGGGTGAAACTGCCGATCGCCTCCGGAGCGCTTCCCGCCGGCAGCTTGAACTCGGCGTCAGCGCCACTGCCGATCGTGTACGTGCGCTCCTCGTCGAGCCAGAAGAGTCCGACGAGGGTGAGCCAGCCGTTCTCGCTCGCTAGTCCGCGAGCGCGGTTCTCGCGCCACTCGCGAACGTCGTCTTCCCATCCCTCGGGCGGCGGCGCTGGAGACGGCGCGGCACACGAGGCCAGCGCGACGAGGGCGAGTGCCAACGCACCCGCGCCGTACGCCCGCCACGTGCTCATGCGTCACCTCGCGAACCCGGTTCGTCCTGCGGCCTGCGGAGCACCGCGAGGCGGTCCCTGTAGCGCGAGCGTGCGGCGATGTAGTCGTCGTGGTCGAGCCCCAGCGCGTCGACGATGAGGCGGATCTCGCTCTCCTCGACGCTCGTCACCGCGTCGTCGGCCGAGGCCAGCGCGAAGAGCGCGTCGGCAATCGCGAGTTTCTCGTCGCGGCCCACCATGGAGGCAAGTTCGCGCGTGACGACGAAGTTCTCGGTGCCGCCGAAGAGCCGCGCTTGCACTTTGGCGCATTCGACGACGAGCGCCGCCTGGGCCTCGGGAAGACCGCCCAACTCGCGCACCGCCTCCTCCATGTGCGCCGTCTCCTCGCTCGTGACGGTGCGGTCGGCGTAGGCGACCCGGCTGAGCACGAACGCGAACGCGGCAATGTAGCGAGCGCGCTCCTGGGGCAGGTCGTCGACCTCGGCCGCGATGCGCCGGATCGTCGCGACGTCCTCGTCGCGTTCAGGGGCTCGATCGAAGCCGAGCAGCTTCAGGAACGACACGGCGAACCTCCTCGCGCGGCGGATCCGGCGGCTGCCGGCGGCCGCGAGTAAGATCGGGGCAACCATCGTGCCCCAGGGCCGCGAAGTGAGGCAAACATGAGCGAGCGATTCGAAATGATCGTGCAACGCGGCCGGGTCGCCCTCCCGTCGGGGGTCGTCGAGACCGACCTCGGCGTGCGCAACGGCCGCGTGGCGGCCATCGGAGCCCTTGGCGGCGCG
>CAZPJJ010000398.1:0-4180 GCA_964586535.1 uncultured Acidobacteriota bacterium
GCCCGGAAAGCTCGGAGACGGCGCGCTGCGCGCGCCGAAGTTGGAACACTTCTCACATCTTGCGGACGTAGACGTCGACGCTCTGTTTCCAGACGGGCACGCCGCAATAGCGCGCGCCTTCGGGGCAGTAGGGCTTCTTGCCACCGCGCTCGCGAATCGAACACGGCGGCAGCAGGAAGCGCCCCAGCCGCGGATGCACTGCTCGGATCTGCAGCGCTTCGTCGCGGCTCGCGCGCCAGATTTCCTCCTGGGCGTTGTAGCAGAGACGCATCGCGTGCTTGTGGCGCAGGGCCGCGTAGTCGCCGGACTCCGTGAATCGCACGGCGACCGCGTTGGGCAGCAGGTAGGCGCAAACGTCGAGCGGAGCGCCCGTCGCGCGCAGCGCGCGTACGCCTTCCCATGTGCGTGCCATCGTTTCGTCGAAGAGTTGCTTCGCCTCGTCGCTCTCGAGGACGAGCGAGGGATGGATGACGTCCGGTTCGTCGCCGAGGTGAGCGAGCAGCACGGGCCGCGATCCCGGCGTCATGCGATGGCGTTGATCCTGCGAATCCGCCGTGTGCGAGAGCTTGCGGCGGAACGTGTAGTGCGCGTGGTGGAGCGCGCGCATGAGCGGGCTCAGCGTCTGCAGGTTGAGCGCCTCGCCGAGCAGCGGATTGCGCGCGGGGTCGGCGACGAGCGCGATCGCGTCGTCGTCCGAGAGGGCCGCCCTTGGCATGCCGAGCACTTCGCGTACGGCCTGCGCGACGGCCGCCTCGGCATCGGGAGCGTAGCCCGCGAGTGCGGAAACGCGTCCCGCGAGCGCCACGTCGAACTCGTCGCGAAAGAGTGCGGCGCGCGCGCCGTCGGCGATGGGGGCGTTCGCCGCGAAGACGCGCGCTTCCGGAGTGTCCTCGAGCGCGAGCGTCGGTTCGAGGACGCGCTCGAGATCCGGATCCGTAGCGACGACCGCGGCGACCATCGCCTCGACGACGTCGCGCACCTCCGCGGGCACATCGAGCTGCGCGGCGAGACGCCGGTAGCGGAAGAGCGTGATCGCCGAAATCGTGTGATAGAGCCGCGCCCACGTCGCCACGGGCAGCACGTAGCGCGCGGCCTCTTGCGCCTTGCGGCGGATCTCGCGCTCCCAGGCTTCCGGTTTGCGGCCGCGCGCCGGAAAGACGCCGAAGAAGATCAACGCGGCGACCGGCGCGAGCATTTCGGTGAGCCGGTGATAGGCGTCTTGCTGCAAGGCGATCGTGTTCTCGTAGATCTCCTGCGCGGATCCGCCGAGATCCGGGACGAGCGTCGCTCCTCGCCTGACTTTCACGTAGCGCTGGCTGACTTGCTCCGAGTTGTAGAAAGGATGCGCGTGGAAGAAAGCCCAGAGAGCGTGACGTGAGATGCGATCGATCGCGAACTGGAAGTGCGCATGCTGGAAAACCGTGTGATGTCCGGCCTGGTAGACGCTCGCGGCGATCGCGTCGCGCCGTCCGCGCGCGTTCTCTCGCTCGCCAGCATCGGGGATATCGTCTCCGCCGACTTCCTCGGGCGTGATGATGCCCTTGGCGGCGTAGCAGGTTCGGGCGGCGGCAACGGCGTTGTCGTAGGGGCGCGAGAAAGCGTTGACGAGGCGAACCTCGGGGGCGAGCGAGCGCAGGCGCATCGGCGTCTCCTCGGACGAGCGCGCATTCTACTCTCTTGTTTGTCGCGCGTGATCCGCCGCGCGACTGGGCACCTCCAACGCGAGCAAGAAAAGGGGCGAGCGCAAGCGCCCGCCCCCTTCGTCTAGGCAGCGAAAAGAATCAGAAACTGAGGCTGACGGAGAGCGCGAAAATCGAACCGTCGACGCGCTCGCGCGAGAGCGACGATCCGATCCCCACCTCGTTCACCTTGGCGGTGAGTCCGCGGGGGTACGGGAAGTAGTCGTCTTCGTCCTCGTCGTCCTCGCCGAAGAGAGCCTGTACGGCCAGGAAGTCCGAAGCCTGGTAGCGGAAGCCGAGGCGGTAGTCCGTGCGGGTGTCCTCGAACCTCGACTCGAATCCACCTTCGAAGCTCCCGTCTTCGAAGAAGCGGAAGGTGAATTCGTCCATGACCTGCTGGAAGCGGGCACCGGCGAAAACGGAGAACTTGGGCGAGAACCAATGGCGCACGGTCAGCGGGATCGACCACGCGAACGACTCGAGCTCGTCGTTCTCGCGGAACGTGTCGAATACGCTGCCGTTCACTTCCTCGGCGATCGATACGTCGAAGTCGAAGTTGCTCTGGTGAAGCTCGATGCCGGCTCCGAAGTCGGTGTCGCCGTGGCGGTGCAGGAAGCGCACGCCGGCCATGTAGTAGTCGCTCGAAATGTCGTCGTCGGTGACGCGGTCGATGAAGATGTCTTCGTCTTCGAAGCGCGAGATGACGTCTTCGTCGAACTCTCCATCCTCGAAGCCGAGCGCGGCGCGGAACTCGACGTCGGTGTTGCCGCGGTACCAGTTGAGGCGGCCCTTCAAGCCGTAGCCCGTACGGCCGATGTCGAAGCGTTCGAAGCTGTCTTCGTCCCTGAAGCCGTACTCGGTGTCGTTCATCGAGACGTAGGCCTTGATGTTGAACGAGAGGTTCTGGCTGAGGTCCTGGCGGTAGGCTGCGGCGAAGATGTTGGAGTTCGCTTCATCCTCGAAGGTGTCGTCGTCGAAGAAGGTGTCCTTCTCCTCGAACGAGCTGTCGGCATAGCTGTAGGTGAAGCCGAGCGCCGTCCCTTCCCCCAGCTTCCAGCCGTAACTGAGGAAGGCCTGCAGTCCGTCGAACGACTCGGACTCCTCGCCGCTGAACCCCGGCTCCTCGAAGGACTCTTCCCAACTCGAATAGCCGATCGCCGCCGCGAGATTGCCCGGTCCGACTCCGGTGAATCCTCCGAGCTGGAACGAGTCGACCTCGCCGAAGTTCGCGAGATTGGTGTAGAGCACGCGAGGGTCACCTTCCTTCGTGCTGGGACGGCCCAGGTAGCGGGTGCTCTCGTCGCCGGTGAGCAGCGCGAGGTCGGCGGGGTTCATCGCGGCGTAGTCGTAGCTGTTGTAGAGCAATCCGAAGCTTCCCTCGTTTTCGAGCGAGTTCGCGATGAGCAGCGAAGGATCTCGCTCGAAGAAGAATCCGAAGCCCTGCGCCAGGGCATTGCCGCTCATGGTCGTCGCGGCGAGCAGAAGCAGCGCACACTTCAAGAATCGCATCGTCCTCTTTACCTCCGGCTGCGCCGTTCGGGCGCACCTTTCTTCGATTCGGCCGGCCCCGAGACTGTCGCGTGACCAGCCCGTGACGAAACCGCCCCACTTACCCTGGAGGCGGAACCCTGCTGCGGCAGACTTACAGCAAGTGATATGCCAGGCAGGCTTGGACCTCGTTGCCAGACGGAAGCGTCTGACTACCAGGGACTTGAAGCGGCGGATGCCTAGGAGCAATCCCGAACGCCTCGTACGGCTTTTTGGACGCGTTCAAGGAGTCGGATCCCGACGAGTGCCGCCTGACGAGACAGAGGATGACCGTGTTGCGACGAAACGTCGGGACGTCACACCTTCGCCCCCCGGTGTCCGCGATCGGCCGGACCTCATCGGCGGCGGAGAGGAGAGGGTGAGGGCGAAAGGAAGGGGGCTAGCGCCGCCGGTCCATCGGCGTCTCCCAGGGCACATGGGCAGAAGTCTGGACGGCGGGACTCGCGCCTTCGAACGAGGCGGCCGTCCCGCCCGTCGGCCCGCCGGTTTCGGTCGGCAGATTCTGCGAGCGCCACGCCGCGAAACCGCCGGTGAGATACCGCAGGCGCCGGAACCACTTGTGGACCAGCCCGTGGGCGACGTGGCGAGCGTGGCCGCCCGCTTGGCCGTCCTCGTCGACGAGGATCACCAGCTCTTGCGTGTGGCACTGCTGGGGAATCCAGCGAATGGGGTAATTGCCCTCTTCTGGCAGATGTCGCGCCGAGGGAATGTGTCCCGCGGTGAACGCGGCCGCGTCGCGCAGGTCGAAGACGTGGATCTTGCCGCCGGGGAGCTCGGGATCGACGCCGCCGGCTTCGATCAAACGGTGGAGTTCTTCGGGAGAGATGGGGCGGATCATGACGCCTTGGCCTCTTCGATCGCTTTGATCAGCTCGGGAACGAGCTCTTCGACGTCTCCGACGATGCCGTAGGTGGCTTCGTTGAAGATCGGTGCGTCCTTGTCCTTGTTGATCG
>CAZPJJ010000399.1:0-4163 GCA_964586535.1 uncultured Acidobacteriota bacterium
CGTCGTCGAGGATCTCTCTCGCCTGGCGCGGCTCGGCCGGCAGGAGCGCCGCATGGTGCTGCTCGCCGACGCGCTCCTGCCGAAGGGCGCGCTGAAAGACGCGCTGCAGGTGCGCCGCGACGCGATGATCGCGAAGAACGGCGAGTCGGAGTGGATCGCGCAGATCCTGCTGAACGAGATGCACCAGCATCTAGGTGCCTTCTCGATCATCGGCGTGAAGATGTCGCTGCGCGGCGCCGAGCTGCTCAACGCGCCTCAGCACTCGATGCGCGTGATCTCCCACTCGCCCGTCGAGCAGCCGATGGCTTGCCTCGACGACGGCTTGATCGTCGGCGCGGGGTCGACGCCCGGACGCTTGCTCTTCTCCAAAGCGGGTGGGGACGCGACCGGCATCGGCGCTACCTTCGAGTACGGCGGCCGCCGCGTTCGCCTCGACCTTGCCCCCGAGTACCGCGCCAAGATTCGTGGCCGCATCGCCGAGCTCCTGCAGAAGCACACGCTCGAGGACAACGGCTACTGGCAGGGCGTCGCCGAGATGGGCCTCGACATCTGGGAGAACTGGCACCGCGCCGAGATCTTCACCGTCTCGCCCCTCTCCTGAACCTGCCCACGCCCCTCTGGGGACAGTCGACTTAGGGGGACAGGCGACTTAGAGGGACAGGCACCCTAAGTCGCCTGTCCCCGTAATGTGCCTGTCCCCGATCAGCGGAGGGAGTGGGCGGCTTTCTCGAGGCGGTTGCGGATGGCGCGCCAGATGCCGGTGGCGGGGGGGAGGAGGACGTAGACGGCATCCCAGGACTGGCTGTCGATGTCGTGGAGAACCGTGAAGAGCGATTCCGGCGTCGCGGCGATAGTGGGTGCCGGGTAGTCGGCGCCGAAGGTGATCACGGCGATGCCGGGTGCGAGCGCGGCGCGAAGGTCGGCGTCGTGCGCGAACGCCACGAGCTTTGTGCGAGGGCTGTAGTGGCGATGCTTCATACCGGGGGCGATGACATCGTCCCCGAGAGTGAACGGCGCGAACTCCCGTAACTCTTCGAGCGTCACCGAGCCGGGGCGCAGCAAGCGTGGTGGATCGACAGTCACGATCGTCGACTCGAATCCGACGCGGCAGGGCCCCCCATCGAGAATGGGCACCGGGAGCGCGCACGCGATCTGCGCGGCGCTGACGGGACTCGGGCGTCCGCTCGGGTTCGCGCTCGGGGCGACGACGGGGCCCGCGCGCTCGATCACGAGGCGCGTCAGGGGGTGGTCGGGCATCCGCACCGCGACGGTCGGCAGCCGCGCACGCGCGGCGAGCGGCACGCGTTCGGTTGCCGGGAGCACCAGCGTCAGCGGGCCTGGCCAGTAGCTCTCGACGAGGTCGCTCACGAGCCGCTCCGCCGTGGCCGGCACGATCGCCACGAGCGCGAGCTGGTCGAGGCTTGCCACGTGAACGATGAGCGGGTTGTCGGCGGGCCGTCCCTTGAGCGCGAACACCTTCGCGATCGCCGCTTCGTCCGTGGCGAGAGCGGCCAAGCCGTAGACCGTTTCGGTGGGGAGCGCGACGACCTCGCCTCCAAGTAGCAGGCGGACTGCGTCGTCGATGGTGATCGTCATGGCGTCGTCGCTTCCGCGGCGGCTCTGCCGGCCGCGCGCGGCGCCGATTCTATGCCCCGCGCCGTCGCCGCACGGCTCCCCGCGAACGGCTACCGGCGCACGGCAGCCTTGGGCATCTTGCGGACTCGCCCCGCCTTCGCTACAGGCCGTCTCCGAGAACTTCCCCCGGTTCCAGCACGAACGCGGCATCGACGGTCTTGTCGTCCACGCGCACGAGCGTCACGCGCACGAACGCGTCCGCGCACGCGACGAGGACTCCCTTGCCATCGGGCGCCCTGGCGACCGTCCCCGGCTCCGCGATCGTGACGATCCCGGTGTCCATCGCCTTGAGGATCCCGATCCTCGACGCCCCCCGCATCGCGCGCGGCGTTCCCCACGGTGAACGGAACGGGTAGTAGTCGGCCGCGCGCACGAGGTTGGCGACCTCGCGAGCCGGCCGCGTCCACGCGACGCGGCCGCCCTCGGGAACCTTGCGCTTCACGAAGTACGACCGCTGCGAGAGGTCCTGCGCCACGCGCGGAATCGCCGCCGCGTCGCCCGCGGCATCCTCGACGGCGCGCAGTATCAGCGGTACGCCCTCCTTCACGCAGCGCGCGCTCAGCGAGAACCCCGTTTCGTCGGGCGCGATCGGGAAGTACGTCTGATACGCGATCGCGCCCGTATCGACGCCGGGTTCCATCCAGTGGACCGTTACGCCGTACTCGCTCTCGCCGTGGTAGATGGCCCAACTTGGGGCGTTGAGCCCCGCATAGCGCGGTAGAGGCCCGGGGTGCAGGTTGAACGCGCCGATCCGAGGCGCTCGCAGCACCTCCTCGTGGACCAGATAGAGCGAATGCACGTTGAGCAGCAGGTCGACGCCTTCGGCCCGCAACTCGTTTGCCACGGCTGGATCTTTGACCCGAGCCGCGTCCTCGAGCGGTAGTCCCAGCGACTCGGCGAGCCGGCCCACCGTGACGCCCCGCATCTCGGCGGACGAAGCCTGGGCGTACACCCGCGCGATGCGGTGTCCGCCGGCCGACAATGCCCGCAGGACCTGAACTCCCGCCGACTCCTCGGCGGCTACTGCCAACACCAAGGAGCGCGACTCTTCCGTCACCTCGCTGCCTCCGTCGTCGCGACGATCATCGTCCAGCGGCGAGCGGGAGGCCAGGGGGACCACGACGCGTTCGGCGCGCCGCGCGCGGCGGCTCAGGGAAAGGCCTCACGTGCTCTTTCGATCGCGCGATCGCTTCCGCTCGTAAGACCACGTCGCGTACTCGCGAAACGAACGGCGCAGCTTCCACCAGGCGATGACGTGCCGAGGCCGTCGCACGCGGAGGTGCCGCGCGAGCTGTAGCGCGTCGGCGTGCGCGGCCCGTTCCTCGAGCGGCGCGAAGTCGCCCCGCGTCGCTTCGAGCGCGTGCACGAAGCTGGCCGCGAGCGGACGGATCGCCTGGTCCATCACGTATCGCTCGAGAACGTCATCGTTGTAACGACTCGCGATCGCCGCGATCGCGCGCGCCGAATGCAAGTCAGAGTCGATGCGTCGCAGGCAACTCGCCAGGTCGTAAGAGCGCGTGATCGACCCAGGGCGCTCGCGGTAGTGATAGAACGGCACGTCGATGCAAGCGACCCGCGCCGCCGCGCTCAGCGCCTCCACCGAGTAGAGCTGATCCTCGTTGAGCAGCGCGGGAACGAAGCGAAGGCCTTCCTGCTCGATGAACGGGCGCCGGTAGAGCCTGAACCACACCGACGCCTGATAGCGGCGCCCGGCGAGACTGCGCTTGAGCCAGAGGAGCCCGGTCGTCGCGTCCGATGGAAGAATTCGCGTGTTCTTCACGAGCGTGCCGCTCGGTGCGGCCGTGTAGTAGTTTCCGACCGCGACGTCCAGGCCGTCCGCGAGCGCCCTGTCGAGCAGGATGTCGAGGCCCGCGCCGAGCCAGTCGTCGGAGTCCAGGTAGAGCACATACTCGCCCCGCGCCGCCGAGACACCCGCGTTGCGCGCGCACGAGAGTCCGCGGTTCTCTTGCACGATCAGGTGAAAGCCGTGCTCTTGGGCGTAGTTGCGCGCGATGTCGCCGCTGCTATCGGTCGATCCGTCGTCGACGAGAATCGTCTCGCTCCCGGCGGGGGTGAAGCGCAGAACGGAGTCGAGGCAGGCGCCCAGGTAGGATTCGACGTTGTAGATCGGGACGACGATGCTGAGCCGCGGCATCGATCTCGCTTTCTTTCGCCGGTCGCGGCGTCGATGCCCCCGATTCGATCGCGAGTATCGCCGATTTCGCCATCAGGGTGAGCGGACTTCGCGGATCTCGTCGCGGACGACGAACCAGAGCTCCGCCCGCGGTCTCGCCGGCAGCGCGAACGCGCTTTCGAGCGCGCGCGCGTAGGGCACGAGTTGCAGCGCGTAGGCGTCGGCACGTGCCGTGAGCGCATCGTCAACGACGTCGTCGGTCTTGAAGTCGGCGACGACGAGCCGGCCGTCTTCGTCCTCGTAGACGAGATCGATCGTCCCCGAGACGTAGCCGACGGCGGACGAACCGGCGTCCGCTGGCGCCATGAGAACCGGGAATTCCCGGGCGCGGATG
>CAZPJJ010000400.1:0-4146 GCA_964586535.1 uncultured Acidobacteriota bacterium
AAGCGCACGAGCGCGGAGAGTACCGATGAAGACGACGCGCGCGGAACAGGTTCCCGCGGAGCTCCTCGACGAGGTGCGCAATTTCCGCGAGATCGCCCAGTGCCTCAAACCAGGCCCCGGAGAGATTCCAAGTCTTCCCGGGCTCGATGTCTGGGGCATCTCCATGCCGCTTCGCGACGCGACGATCGGCGGCGATCATCTGATCTACATCGACTTTAATCGCCGTTACGACCTCGAGTCCCGCATCCGCGAGGCTCGCGAAGCCGGAAGAGCCGAAGTCGCCGCGTGCCTCGAGCGGAACCGCGAGCGCGCCGGGATCCTGCTCGCGGATGTCGCGGGGCATCGCATCACGGACGCCGCGGTCGCGGCGATGCTCCATCAAGCGTTTCTACTCGGCGCCTACTACGAACTCGATCACTACGGCGAGATCACGACGAGGCTCTTCGAGCATCTCAAGCAGCGCTTCTGGGAATCGACCGGTATCCAGAAACTCGTGACGATGATCTATGGCGAGATCGCCTCCGACGGCACTTTCCGCTTCGTCTCCGCCGGGCATCCGCTGCCGGTCGTCTACTCGCGCCGTTACGAGTCTCTCGTGCGGATCAGCCGCGAGCGCACCGTCGTCTACACGCCGCTCGGCATCATGCCCGCCGCCGAGGAGGTCGCTGCCCGCTTCCAGGCCGCGGGGCAGAGCGGTAGCCCCCGCTTCGCCGTGAACGAGATCAAGCTCATGGGGCGCGGCGACGTGCTGCTGCTCTACACCGATGGACTCAGCGAGCATCTCCGCGGCGATTTTCTCGCCGACCGCGTCGAAGAAGTCATTCGCGCGCATCAGGACGGGGGCGCGCGCGACATCGCGGAAGCGATCGGGGCCGCGATCGAAGAGAGCGGGGATCGGGAAGACGACATCAGCTTCGTCGTGGTGCAGAGGCTCTGACGCTCGGCACACGCCGGGTGCTATCCTCCCGCGCATGAGCGTGCTCGACCTCGTCATCGCGGCGGTCTTTCTCGTTTGCTTGCTCTATGGGCTGATCCGCGGCTTCGTGCGCATCGCCATCGGAGTCGCCGGACTCGCCGCCAGCTTCGCGATCGCGTTCCGGCTGGCCGAGCATGGCCCAGCGTGGTTCGGGGCGGTTTTCGCCAACCCGGGCCTGGCGCGCTTCGCCGCGTTCGTCGCGATCCTCGCGGTCGGCATCGCGTTGACGGCATTCGCGTCATGGCTGGCCAAACGCGTGCTCGCCGCGGCCACGATCGACTGGCTCGATCGGCTCGCCGGGGGCGTCGTCGGAGCGGCGGGCGCTCTGCTTCTCGTCTGCGCAATGCTGGTGGGGCTCACGGTCTTCCTACCGCCGGGCTCGACCCTCCTGACTGGCTCGCGAGTGCTTCCCGTCGTGATCGGCGTCGCGGATGCCACCGCGTCGATCCTGCCTCCGCACCTCGCCCAGGCCTACCAGGAGCGCCGGCGCTCTCTCGATCTATCCAGACCTGGATCGCCGCGGGCATGAGCGCGATCTCGGGACTCGAGGCGCTCGCATCTCTCGAGCGTTCGACGCTTCGGGGCGCGCGTGTCGGCCTCCTCGCGCATCAGGCATCAGTCGACCGGTTGCTCCGCCACGCCGTCGATGTGCTCGAGCGAAGCGTGGGCGCTCAGGTCGTCCGTCTCTTCGCCCCCGAGCACGGCGTGAGCGGCGGCCGTCAGGACATGATCTCGATCGACGAGACGCGCGATCCGCTCACCGGAAAACCCGTCGTGAGCCTCTACGGTGACGACGAGTCCTCCCTGACGCCCCGTGCGCAGGATCTCGCGGGAATCGACGCGCTCGTCGTCGACCTCGTCGACGTCGGCGCGCGCTACTACACCTTCGCGGCCACTGCGATTCGCGCGCTCGAGGTCGCGGGCCGCGCGGGGGTTCGAGTCGTCGTCCTCGACAGGCCGAATCCCATCGGCGGCGTCGTCGAGGGCGCGGCCTTGGACCCGCGGTTCCACTCGTTCGTCGGCGAGATCGACGTGCCGCAGCGCCACGGCCTGACGATCGGCGAACTCTGCTCCATCGCGCGCGAGCAACGAGCGATCGACGTCGAGTTCGAGATCGTCGAGGCGAGGGGCTGGCATCGCACCCGCTTCTGGGACGAAACCGGACTTCCCTGGGTGCCGCCCTCCCCCAACATGCCGACGCTGGATACGGCGCTCGTCTATCCCGGTGCCTGTCTCTTCGAGGGGACGAATCTTTCGGAGGGACGTGGCACGACTCGTCCCTTCGAATGGGTCGGCGCCCCCTGGCTCGACGCTGCCGGTCTCGCGCGAGATCTCGACCGGCTGAGACTTCCGGGCGTGCTCTTCCGCCCCGTTCACTTCGTCCCCGGCTTCCAGAAGCATGCCGGCGTTCCCTGCGGCGGCGTCCAGATCCACGTTCGCGACCGCGCCTCGTTCCGCCCGGTGCTGACGGGGCTCGCCGTCGTCGCGATGGCCCGGCTTCAGGATCCGGCGCACTTCCGTTGGCGCACCGAGCGCTACGAGTTCGTCGACGACCGGCTCGCCTTCGATCTCTTGGCTGGCGGCACCGCTTGGCGCGAAGCCATCGAGGCTGGGGCCGACCCGCGAGAAGTCGCGCGGAACTGGGCTTCCGAGTGCGAGAGTTTCGTGACCCGGGTCGAACCGCTGCTGCGCTACGGGCCGCTGAGCGGGGTCATGACCGATAGGTGACAGATCCGCGCTTACATGATGGACTGCACGGACCGCCCGTCAGCGGCCCCATCGACGGCGCTGGCGATCGGCTTCTGGAGGTAATGCATGGGAGCGAAGATTCTCGGGCTCGGCTCGGCGCTACCGGCCGAGGTGCTCACGAACCACGATCTCGAGAAGCGCATCGATACGTCCGACGAGTGGATCCGCACCCGTACAGGGATCTACGAGCGACGCGTCGCTCCGGCGGGAGTGGACTGCAGCGATCTCGTCACCGAGGCCTCGACCAAAGCGATCTCCGATGCGGGACTGACTCCTTCCGACATCGACGCGCTCATCGTGGGGACGGCCACACCTGACACCATCTTTCCCTCGACGGCGTGCTGGGCGCAGCCCAAGGCGGGATTGCGCGACATCCCCGTCCTCGACATTTCCGCCGCGTGCTCCGGTTTTCTCTACGGCTACATTCTGGCCGCGTCGCTCATCGAAAGCGGGCGAGCCCGTCACGTGCTCGTCGTCGGGGCGGAAGTTCTCAGCAGGCTGATGAACTGGGAGGACCGCACCACGTGCGTTCTTTTCGGTGATGGAGCCGGCGCGGTCGTGATCGGCGCGGGCGGCGAAGGCGAGGGACTCCTCGCTCACCGTTGGGGCGCCGACGGGCGACTCGCCGATCTCCTGCATCAGCCCGCGGGTGGAACGCGGCTGCCGGCGAGCGCGGAGACTGTCGGGAAGAACCTCCACACGGTCCACATGCAGGGAAACGATGTCTTCAAGCACGCCGTGCGGGCGATGTCGCAGTCGTCGCTCGACGTGATGGAAGCGGCGCATCTCACCG
Source organism: uncultured Acidobacteriota bacterium (assembly GCA_964586535.1). Taxonomy (GTDB): domain Bacteria; phylum Acidobacteriota; class Polarisedimenticolia; order J045; family J045; genus CAZPJJ01. Next base: position 3,519 of record CAZPJJ010000400.1, read on the forward strand.
CGGCCGACATCGATCTCTTCGTGCCCCACCAGGCGAACATCCGCATCATGAAGTCCGCCGCCGAGCGTGCCGGGATCCCGATGGAGAAGTGCTACCTCGTCATCGAACGCTACGGCAACGTCTCCGCCGCTTCGATTCCGATGGCGCTGGCCGACGCCAAAGCCGAAGGGAAGCTCGAACCCGGTACGACCGTGCTGAGCGCCGCCTTCGGCGCGGGATTCACCTGGGCAGCGGCCGCGTACCGGATGTGACCCCGCGTCAGCCCGCGCTCGTGCGTTCACCACGCGCGTGCCGAATTCGTCCGTCCGAAGCCGCGCCGCGCCGCTTTCCGGGGAGGGGGTAGCGACTCCGCGATCGGGAAGGGTATAAAGACCGTTCCCTGCCTGATCAACCCTCGGGGTCACGGGCAAGTGCGTCGAGCGCCGCCGGCGGGCGCATTCTCGTTCCGCCGTCGTCCTTCGGCTCCTGCCGGAGATGCCGAGGCTCAGAGCGAGAGCCAACCCGGATCGTTCGCGTTTCGTGCCGGCGTTCGCCGACCGCCCTCCCGCGGATGGAGTCCGCGTCGGCCGGCGCATGTCGCGATCGAGCCGGGACAAGGAGGACCGATGGAGATCAGCGTCCAGGAAGC
>CAZPJJ010000401.1:0-4137 GCA_964586535.1 uncultured Acidobacteriota bacterium
CCACGTACATCGTGTGCAGGCAGGGCACGTCGAAGCCGGTGAGCCACATGTCGCGGACGAGCACCATGCGAAGCGGATCCCTAGGGTCGCGGAAGCGGTTCGCCAGCGCCTCACGCCGCGGCGTGTTGCGGATGTGCTGCTGCCAGAGAGTTGGATCCGAGGCAGCACCGGTCATGACGACCTTGATGGACCCCTGGTCGTCGCTCTCGCTCGCCCACCGCGGCCGCAGCTTGACGATCTCGTCGTGGAGCTCGACGCAGATGCGACGGCTCATGCACACGACCATCGCCTTGCCGTCCATGACCTCCAGGCGCTGCTCGAAGTGATCGACGATGTCGCGAGCCACGATCTCGAGCCGCTTCTGCGATCCCACGACGGCCTCGAGCTGCGCCCATTTGGTCTTGAGCTTCTCCTTGCGGTCGACCTCCTCGCCTTCGGTCGCCTCTTCGAAGTCCGCGTCGATCGTCGGCTTCTGACTCTCGTCGAGCGCGAGCTTGGCGAGCCGACTTTCGTAGTAGATCGGAACCGTAGCGCCGTCCTGAACCGCGCGCTGGATGTCGTAGACGCTGATGTAGTCGCCGAAAACGGCACGAGTGTTCGCGTCCTGAAGTTCGATTGGCGTCCCCGTGAACCCGATGAACGAAGCGTGCGGCAAGGCGTCGCGCATGTGACGCGCGAATCCGTCGATGAAGTCGTACTGACTCCGGTGCGCTTCGTCCGCGATCACGACGATGTTGCGGCGGTTGGACAGCGTCGGATGACGGTCGCCCTTGTCCTCGGGGAAGAACTTGTGGATGGTCGTGAACACTACCCCGCCCGCTTCTACGGCCAGCAACTCACGCAGATGGGCGCGGCTCGTCGCCTGCACGGGGGGCTGCCGCAGCAGCTCATGGCAGCGAGAGAACGTGCCGAAGAGCTGATCGTCAAGATCGTTGCGATCGGTGAGCACGACCAGCGTCGGATTCTCCATCGCCGGCTCACGGACCACTCGGCCCGCGAAGAACGCCATCGTGAGGCTCTTGCCGGAACCCTGCGTGTGCCACACGACGCCCACGCGCCGGTCGCCCGGCTTTCCGCCGCGATTGTGGTGCGACTCGTAGCGGCCTCCGCTTTCGTCGGTGCGCGACCCCGATGCCAGCTCAGCAGCGCGCAACGTCTCGCCCACCGCGACCTGCACGGCGTGGAACTGGTGATAGCCCGCCATCTTCTTGACGACGCGACCGCCTCCGTCGTCCTCGAAGACGATGAAGTCACGGACCAGGTCGAGAAAGCGGCGCGGCGCCAGCAGTCCTTCGATCACGACCTGAAGTTCGGGCAGGTGCGCGTCAGCGACTGATTCACCCGAGACAGTTCGCCAGGGCTTGAACCACTCACGGCCTGCCGTCACCGTACCGACGCGCGCCTCGGTGCCGTCGGACACGACTAGGACGGCGTTGCTCGCGAAGAGCGCGGGAATCTCGGCCTTGTAGGTCTGAAGCTGCTGGAAGGCTGTCCAGATCGTCGCGTCCTCGTTGGCAGCGCTCTTGAGCTCGATGACCGCGAGCGGTAGACCGTTGACGAAGAGCACCACGTCAGGCCGGCGGTTGTGCTTGTTCTCCACGACAGTGAACTGGTTTACGGCCAGGAAGTCGTTGTTGGCGGGATCGTTGAAGTCGATCGCCCAAGCCTGCGCGCCTCGGATTGCTCCTTCGGCGTTCCGATACTCGACCGTCACACCGTCGACCAAGAGGCGATGAAAAGCGCGATTCCGTTGGACCAGGTCTGGGCCGTCGGGGCGGGTCAGCTTGCGGAGGGCGTCGTCGAGCGCATCGGATGGGAGATCTGGGTTGAGGCGGGCAAGTGCCTCGCGGAGGCGCTGCGCAAGCACACCTTCACCGTAGTCGGTGCGCTCGGCTGCGGGCATGTCGGGGGCGATGTCGGGGCCGTGCGCGACGTGCCAGCCGATGGCTTCGAGCCAGGCGAGGGCGGCGGCTTCGACGACGGACTCGGTGAACGCCGCGTTCATATGTCCCACCAAATGTTCCCGTCGTTGCGCGTGGTGACGACCTTTCTCCATTCCTTTCCGCCCGCGCCGCTGCACCACTGACCCCCGGCATGCTGACCGTAGACGCTCGCCATTCGCTGCGTGTCGTACTCGACCTCCCCGTCCGACATGACTACGAGAGAAGGCGCGCAGTGATCGAATACTTCCTTGCAGTAGCCGCTCTCGCGACCATGATGCGAGGCCACGAAGACGTTGATACGCCTTAACAGGATGCGAACCAGTGGATTCCCGAGCAGGCAGAGCCAACCAGCCCGCTCAAGGTCTCCGGGAATCACGAACGACACTGCCCCTACGTCAAGAAAGGAGAGCAGGCTGAGGTTGTTGGTGTCGGTGAACGTGGGGTAGCTATTGTGAAACGTCCAGACTCGTAGTCCCTGCGGCTCAAGCTGGTGGCTTGCGACCTCATCGGTGTAGCCGTCAATCATCTCGAGCAGCTGCCGCATCGCTTGGCTGATCGGAGGCGTCTTCAGGCTTCGAAGCTGCGCCGATGTCACGCTCGGGTTTCGAGTGAGAATCTCGATGGCAACCCTTTCGCGCAACCGCGGCAAGTCTCCGATGTGGTCCTCGTCGTAGTTAGTTACGAAGAACCTCCGGATAGCGTGGATGCCGCGCCCAGGGAGGTAGTCCGACGGGCGACAGGTGGGAGACTGGCCGCAATCGAAGAGCAATACGCTGCCGTCATTCGCCTGGGCGTAAGCCGCAAATCCGTGTTCTACGTTGAGGACCTCGAATCTCATGGAATCAAGTCCTTCGTGATCGGACCGACGTACCAACCCTTGAATTGTTCGGCGAAGTACGTTCCGTCATTTACCCTTCTGGCGAAGGCCTCATGCGTCACGTAGAGTGTCATGGGTGACGTACTGGCATCCACAATCATGCAGTTCGCTTGGTTGTTGGTGACGATCGACAGCCCTCGACTGCGCCAGGCACCGTAAGCGAGGTGCTCCGCCCTGGCGTTCCCAAAAAAGGTGAGCGTTGGCGCGAGCGTGTCGAGGAACTTGTAGGAGCGTCCCGACTTGCGACCGTGGTGCGGGGCAATCAGAAGGTCGATGTCCGTGACATCAACTTTGTGGTTGCCGAGGATGTGATCCCACGTCTCATCGTGCGAGTCGCCGCCAAACACTATTCTGTGACTGCCCGTGCGGTATAGAAGTACATATGAGCATCGGTTGTATTCGTCATCTCTGTCGTTGGCCGCATCCACGAGCTCCTGCGTCGGCGCGAGAATGTGGAGCCCATCTCCACCTGTGCCATCCGCTCCGACGTTCCAGAATTGCCCGCGCGCGCCCGACAGGAGGACAAGTCGCTTGGGATCGGTTTCAGGCTTCGTGTCGCGGAGGTGCTTGTAGAACTTCCAGTCGTCCTCGCTGTAGGGTGAGCCTTCCCAAGAAGACCTCTGCATCTCCTTCGTGTTGTCCGTGTCCCAGACGTTCAGCGGGCTAAACTCGTCGAACAACGCCTTGATCCCGTCCAGGTGGTCCATGTCGGGGTGTGTCTGGACGTAGCGAAAGATGCTATTGATCCCGTGGTCACGAAGGTACGAGTTCGGGTTGACCGGGTATTTCTTCTGCTGGAAGTTTCCGCTGATCCCCTTTTCGGTCTTGGCCAGTTCGGCCGTAAGCGCCTCGATCAGGAACTCGGTGGGCTTTGCATTGCAAACATCGATAACGCTGATGTTACCCGAGTTGTGCTCGATCACCGAGCAGTCACCCTCCTTGACGTTCAGATAGTGAATCGTGGCCATGCGCTACTCCTGCTTTAGGGCAGCTTCAAGGAGGAAGCGGGCGTAGCGGTTCGCGGCGAGGCTGACCGTCCTCTCGTTCACCCACACCAGCCAGATTATGAGGAGTCCCAACGTCAGAAGGGCAGCACCCACGGCCATGGCAGGCGGCTTCTCCACATCCCAGCCGACCCAGGCGCTCGATGCGCACCCTAGGAGGGCCACGCTTGCTATTGACAAACCCAGAGGCTTCAAACCAAGGAGGTTTCGCCGAAAGCCGTAGTCCGTGAGGCCTTTGAAAACCAGGGGAAACTGCGCGCTGTCGCGGGTTCTGCGGATGAGTTCCTCGGTGCACGACTCGTAGCGAACATCG
>CAZPJJ010000402.1:0-4136 GCA_964586535.1 uncultured Acidobacteriota bacterium
TCGTGGAGCTGTTCGTACCCGGCCAGATGTGGTAGACAGCGCCGCCCTTGTCGGTCGTGACGTCGCTGCCGATCCCGCGATTGCTCGAATCCGAGGGCATGAGCACGGTCGTGAACGTGTTTCCGAAATCGTTCGAACGCGCGATGCGCAGGACGTTCCCCTGGTGCCAGGTCACGTAGATGTTGTCTTTGTAGGGCGATGTCGAGAAGCGATCGACGTGCATGTACTCCTTGTCGCCGCCGCCGGTCGTCAGTTCGCGACGTGGGTCTCCGGGGGTGATCGACTCGAGGCTGGTCCAGGTGACGCCCTTGTTGGCCGAGCGATAGAACCACACCTGGCATCCAGAGAAGCCGCAGCTCCCGAGCGTCGCTGTGTACGCGAAGTTGCCGTTCGAGGACCAAGCCACGGTCGGGTCGCCGCTCGTGCCACCGAGCGGCAGGGACACGCGCGTCCAGGTGTCGCCGCCGTTCGTCGAGTACCACATGTCCTGGCCCGTGATCGGTCCATTGGTGCCGGCGATCACGTTCTCTTTGTTCGTAGGATCGATCGCGACGGCCGATTCGGCGGCGCCGTTGGGCGTCGTGACGCGCGACTCGCCGGAGAGTGACTCCAACTCGTCGAGTGCCTCGGTCAGCGGTTTGCCCTGCTCGAGCACGAGCTCGAAGCGGTCGCCGACGCGCTCGTAGGTCTTGTAGACCTTTCCATTGACGAGGTGGCCGCCGAACATCTCGCGGAAGATCCGGTGCGCGTGGCGCGGGTACTGCGCGCGTCCGACGCGTTGGAGCTCGGGCCAGCGGCGTCTCATCTCGACGCGGAAGAACACCGGCAGCGCGCCCGCGATCTCGCTCTCGTTCGGGGAGAGGAGCGCGAGATCCTCGAGCGTGACGCCGTAGTTGCGGTCGTCCCAGGCGCCGATGGCCGTGAGCGCGCGGTAGTCGACCCGGGGGTCGCGGCCGCGGTCCGGATCGATGGCGATCGACCGGTCACGGTCGATGAACACGCGCGCGTTGGACTGGGCGAGCGCGGGAGCGCCGACGAGTCCGGCGAGCAGAGCCAGGAGGCAGACAGGCATCAAGCGCATCGAGTGTTTCTCCAGGAGAGGCGCGTGCGGCGCGGGCGCGCGCTCGCGGGGGGCCCGAGGTCTCATTCGGGAAAGATCGGGCAGGGGGATGCTCCGGTTCCAGGTTCGAGCCCAAGCCAAGAAAAAACTACCCGCGAAGTCGGTGTCTGCCCAATCGACAGTTGCTGACGATCCTGTTGCGCGCTTCTCGTCCCGAGTCGGGAGACGTAGTGCCACGGGCCCGTGTCTCGTCGCTCCGAACGTCCGGGGACGGCCCCTAACCAAGCCTATTTCTGGTGCACAAGAAAAGTTGCGAAGGGTTCGCCATCCCTGTTGACGCGACTAACAAAACCCTTTATAAACTTGCCGTGTTACATACGATTCGCTCGCAACAGCGAATTTGATTTAGATCAAGTCCGGTCCACCACATGAGGGGGGACGAACCGGACGCTCTCGGGAGGGACGGTCCATGACACGCAACACGCAACGCGGGCTCACGGGTTTGCTTCGCATCCTGCTCTCGCTTTTCGTCCTCGCTCAGGCTGGCGTGATGCTCGGCCCCGCTGCGGCATCGGCGAGCTGCCGCGTCTCTGGCGTGGTGGCCGACGAGGCCGGTGTCGCCCAAGGCGGCGTGACTGTCGTCCTCGAGCCCGAGGGGCTTGCGGTCGAGACCGACGACGAGGGGCGCTACTGCTTCCCACAGGCACGTGCCGGTCGCGTGCGAATAGTCGCCGAGGGCGATGGTCGCGGCCGCGGCGTCTCTCCGGCCATGGCGCTGGCGATCGATGCGCCGATCGCGGTCGATCTCGTCCTCGATCCGCTGCTGCGCGAGGACGTCGTCGTGACGGCGACGCGCACGCCGCGTCGGCTCGCCGAAACTCCCGTGCGGGTCGAGATCGTCGACCGGGAGGTCATCGAGCAGTCAGCCTCGCGGACGCTCGCCGATGCCGTCGAGCGCACGCCGGGCGTCCGAGTCGAAAACGACTGCCAGAACTGCAACTTCTCCCAGGTGCGCCTGCTCGGCCTGGAGGGCGCGTATTCGCAGATCCTCTTCGACGGTCAGCCCACAATGTCGTCGCTGGCCGCTGTGTACGGCATCGAGCACATCCCTGCGCGCTTCATCGAGCGCCTCGAGATCGTCAAGGGCGGTGGCTCGGCGCTCTACGGGCCGGGCTCCGTAGCCGGAGTCATCAATGTGATCCCGCGCGATCCCGATCGCACGGGCGGCACGGTCGCAGTGCGCCAGTCCGGCTTCGAGGGCGACGGCTTCGGCGACAACTCGCTCAACGCCGTGCTCGACTACATCACTGGGGACAAGAACACCATCGTCACGGTCTTCGGTCAGCGCGATCGCGTCGATGCCTACGACCGCACCGGCGACGGTTTCAGCGAACTCGGCTACCGCGATCTCGACGCGGTCGGTGCTCGCGTCGTTCGGTACTTCGACGAGCGCGACGGGCGCCTCACCTTCGACGTGTCGAACGTCCACGAAGACCGCCGCGGCGGCGACAACCTCGATCGTCCGGTGACCGAGTCCGAGGTCGCCGAGGCCGTCGAAAGCGACCGCACGCTGTTCTCGGTGGCGCTCGATCGCCGCCACGGCAACGGCTTCGACTACCAGCTCACCGCCTCGGCCGCGCTCACCAAGCGCGACACCTATTACGGCTCCGGCGGCGATCCCAACGCTTTCGGCGAGTCCGACAACCCGCTCTACATCCTCGACGCCCAGTTCAACCACCGCAAAGGCGGCCACATTCTCACGTGGGGCGCGCAGTTCCAGCAGGACAACCTCGAGGACCGGCAGCCGGCCTATGACCGCCGCATCGAGGAGACTTACGAGAACGTCGGCGCCTACGCGCAGAGCGACTGGACGATCTCGCGCAAGGTAACGCTGGTCACCGGCGTGCGCGCCGACAAGTTCTCCGAACTCGACAGCGCCATCATTTCGCCGCGCGCGGCCATCCGCTACTCACCACGAACCGACGTGCGCTTCCGCGCCTCGCTGGCGACCGGCTTCCGCGGCCCCCAAGTCTTCGACGAGGATCTGCACATCACACAGGTCGGTGGCGAAGGCGCGGTGATCCGTAACGACGCGGGGCTCACCGAGGAGTCGTCGCTCTCGGTGATGGCAGGCGTCGAGTGGCTGCCTCTCGTCGGCAAGCGTCCCGCTCGTTTCGAGGTCAACGCCTTCCACACGACGATCGACGACATCTTCCAGATCCAGGACACCGACGATCCCGACACGACGAACCAGTTCGAGTTCACACGCGTCAACGCCGGGAGTGCCAGCGTCTATGGCGTCGAGGTCAACGCGAGCACCTCGCTCGGTCGACTCTTCGACGTGGACGCCGGCTTCGTACTCCAGCGCGCGCGCTACGACGAAGCCGAGCCCGATTTCGGCAGCCGCGACATCTTCCGCACGCCGGAGCGCTACGGAAACCTCAGCCTGGTCTACGAGAACGACGCCGTCGTCGACGTCGTGCTTTCGGCGATCTACACCGGGCCGATGTTCGTTCCGCACTACGCCGGGTTCATTCCGGAGGACCGGCTCGAGACCACGGACGCGTTCCTCACCTTCGACATCACCTTCTCTCGCCGCATCAACCTTTCGCGTGACGGCTCGGGCCTCGAGATTGCGCTCGGCGTGAAGAACATCACGGACGACTACCAGGACGACCTCGACGACGGTCCGGATCGCGACGCGGGTTACGTCTACGGACCCCGCACGCCGCGCGAGATCCACCTCGGCCTGCGTTTCGATTTCTGACAAGCGAGGCCGAACCCGGAGGCGCTCCGGGGCGTCGCTACTCGACTTTAGGGACGGGGCGGCCCACCACGAAGAGGAGGGCCGCCATCACTCCCAGGCCGATCCCGAGCCCGAGCCAAGGGGAGAGGCCGAAGCCCACGGCGAGATCGCCGGCGAGCAGCGAGACGGCGCCGACGGCGAGCGCGTAGGGCATCTGCGTCCGCACGTGGTCGATGTGGTCGCAGCCGGTGGCGAGCGAACTCATCACGGTCGTGTCCGAGATCGGCGAGCAGTGATCACCGAAGACCGCGCCGGTGAGCACCGAGCCAG
>CAZPJJ010000403.1:0-4111 GCA_964586535.1 uncultured Acidobacteriota bacterium
CCCCGCCATAGCGGCGACGCTGATCGCGGAAGGTGCGCCATACGCCGGTGATCGCGCCGACGTTGGCGATCTTCGCGAAGCTCCACGAGGTCCGCACGAACTCGGCGACGTGCGCGCCCGTGACGAACACCGCCGTGCCGAAGAACGCGAGCGACCACGGCTCGCGCGCACCCGCCACGGCCAGGACCGCCACCACCGCCAAGCCGGCGAGGGCGTGCGGAGCGAGCCGCCGGGCGAGGTCGCGGCCCGCGTTGCGCCCCCACGCCAGGAACGGCGCCGCGCCCGTCAGTACGAGCAGTGCGAGCAGCCAGGGGCGCGTCGCGCGCGTGTACTGCATGGGCTCGGGCGTGACCGCCACGCCCGAGCTCAGCTCCGAGAGCGCGGGATACATCGTCAGCAGCCAGACGATCGCCGTCGTCCCCGCGAGGAGGACGATCGCCGTCGCGACGACTGCCTCGCGCGAGACGAGCGCCTCGATGCGATCCGCGCCCGTGAAGAGCCGGTGCCGCACGACGAGCACGACGACGGCGGCCACCGTGGACGTGACGAGAAATGCCCCGAACCACGTCCCGATCGCCGACTCGCCGAAGGCGTGCACCGAAGAGATGATCCCCGAACGCGTGAGGAATGTGCCGAAGATCGAGAGCAGGAACGCCGCGAACGCCAGCGCCGCGTGGACTCGCGGCAGCATCCCGCGCCGTTCGAAGACGATCGCCGTGTGCAGGTAGCCCGCCAGGACGAACCACGGCATGAGGCTCGCGTTCTCGACGGGATCCCAGCCCCAGTAGCCTCCCCACCCGAGCTCGATGTAGGCCCAGTACGCGCCGAGCATGATGCCGAGCGTGAGCAGCGCGAACGTGAAGAGCGCAACGCGGCGCGCGTGGAGGACCCACGCAGCGCTAGCGTCCTTGGCGAGCAACGCCGCGGCCGCGAGCGCCGCCGGGAACGTCGTGCCGACGTACCCCAGGAGGAGCGTCGGCGGATGGACGAGCATCCACGGATTGAGAAGCAATGGATTCATGCCGAGGCCGTCGGGGGGCGTCCTCTCGAGCGGCAGCCTCGCGAAGGGATTGGCGACCACGACGACGACAACCGCGAAAAAAAGCGTGACGAGTCCCATGATGCCGAGCGCGGGCGCCCGCCACGATTCATCCCAGCGCGAGGCTCCCCGCGCGACGATCGCGGCCATCACGGCCAGCATCGTCAGCCACACCAGGAGCGACCCTTCCTGTCCGCCCCAGAGCGCTGCGATCTTGAAGGCGAAACTCTGGGCACGCGCCGAGTGCTCGGCGACATAGCGAACGGTGAACTCATCGCTCGCCAGCAGAACCGTGAGCGCCAGGCACGCAGCACCCGAGCCGAGCGCCGCCAGGGAGAGAGCGCGACCCGCCCACCGGGTGCGCCCCTCGGTGCGCGCGGAGCCGCCGGCGAGCCCGAAAACCGCCGCGGCCAGCGCGGCGAGCGCCGTCAGCAAGAGCGCGACCTGGCCGGCCGCGATCATGCGAACCTCGACGCGGCGATCACGAGAGCGCTCAACTCTGCGGACCTGCGTGCAGTGCGGGGTCGGCCGCCTCGTACTTGGAGGGGCACTTCGCCAGCAGTTGAGAAGCCTGGAAGAGACCATCGCCGTCGAGTTGGCCCGTCACGACGACCTGCCCGCCCTCCGCGAACGTGTCCGGAATGCGGCTGCCCGTCGCTCGCACGTCGTAGACCACGGGGAGCCGGTGGGAGCCCGCTTCGTCGCGCATGGCAAAACGGACCACGAGTCCGGACGAGTCGCGTTCGACGCTGCCCTCGTCGACGAAGCCAGCGAGCCGGCAGGGCTCCGCGGTTGGTTTCCGCGCGAACTCGGCGAGCTCGAGGTAGTAGACGCCCTCGTCGGCCCCCAGCGTGCGCACGAGCAGGAAGGCCATCGCGAGCACGAGGACGAGAACGAGTGCGGTTTTCGCGAGAGGGTTCATGGGCTCCTCGCCCGGCGCCGGAATTGCGCGGGAGAAGTGCCTTAGTACGCTACCTCGGGCCGCCTTTCAAGCCGGGCGGTTCAAGGCAGGCAGGCCGCGCAGGCGATCGCGGTGTAGAGACGCGCTGCCTGGAGCAGGTCGGCGACGGCAACGCGCTCGTCGCGCGTGTGCGCCAGGGCGAGGTGGCCGGGTCCGAGCACGACCGGAGCCATCGAGGCCTCGTGAAGCTGGCTCGCGTCCGAGTGCGAACGAAACGCCCGCGGCTCGTAGGCGAGACCCAGCGCACGGAAGCCGGCCTCGACCGCCCGGGCGCGGGGGTCCGCGGCGTCGATCGCGTAGCCCGGCGCCCAGAAGGTCTCGATCGACTCGAGCGTGCACGTGGCGTGCTGAGCAAGCGCCTTTTCGCGAGCCTCCGCGATCAGCGCCCGGATGCGTCCGGCGGGGACGTGCGGCGCGAGGTGCACGTCGAGGTCGCCTTCGCAGGTTTCGGCGACGACGAAGTCGCGTCCGCCGCCTGTGATGCTGCGCAGGCTGACGGCCATCTCCTCGGCGTCGAAGACTCGGCGGGCCCCCTCGAGGATGCCATTGACCCAGGCGAGCATCGCGTGGACCGCACTCTCGCCGACCTCGGGCAACGCGGCGTGAGCGCGATTGCCGCGCGCCTTGAGCCGCGTCTCCAGGTAGCTCCAGTGGGACGGGCACGGCGAAAGTCCGGTGGGCTCGCCGACGACGACGAGCGGCGCGCGCACAGTCTCCACGAGAGCGGCGGTGCCGTCGCCGTATTCCTCCTCGCCGACGACGAGCGCGAGTCCGAGTCCCCGCGCGAGCGGAGCGCGCGTCTTCGCAAGGACGACCATCGTCTCGACCATCGAGGCGCACGCACCCTTCATGTCGCAAGCGCCGAGACCGCGCAGCATTCCATCTTCAACAGCGGCACCCGGTTGCTGCTCGGGCCAGAGTTGGATCGTGTCGACGTGCCCGCAGAGCAACATCGCCGGCGGCGAGGGCCCGATCGTCGCGAGCAGGTTCGCGCGCGGCGGCTCGTGCGGGCTCGCCTTCTTCTTGGGCGCGACTGGCTGGCGCAGGACGTCCAGACCCGCGGCTCGAAGCGCCCTCTCGAAGAGAGCGGTCGCGGGCTGCTCGGCATACGTGGGCGTGTACAAGTCGACCGCGTCGACGGCGAGTTTCAGCAGCCGGTCGCCGTCTTGCGCCGCCAAGGCTCGTCGAAGAGCGTCAGTCATCGTCCTCGTCGTCGGGCCTGGGCATGTGCGGGCGCCTCCCCGCGACTTTGCGCACGGTGCGCTGGCCGCCTCGTTCGCGGGCCCGCTCGTAGCCAGGTTCCTGGGTCAGATTCTTCCAGAGATAGACATGCTCCGTCTCGTCGCCGAATCCTTGATCGCGGAAGAACCGGATCGCTTTCTCGTTCGACGCATCGGTGTCGACGATCATCATGCGCGCGCCGCGCTCGATGAGCAGTTCCGTGACGCGCCGCACGAGCCGCCGCCCGACGCCTCGGCCGGAACAGTCGGGATCGACGCCCAACCAGAGCACCCAGCCGTAGGTCCAGGCCGAGCGCGGCTTCTCGAGCAAGGTGCCGATGACGAAACCGACGATCTGCCCTTCTTGCTCCGCCACGAGGCAGGTCTCGCCATCGCTGGCGAAGCACTGCAGCAGTTCGTACTGATCCCAGGTGCGGTAGAGGATCGCCGAGAGTTCGGGTGTGAAGAGCTTCTCGCCGAGTTCGTAGACGTCGGAGAGATCGACGAGTTCCATTTCGCGGATGTCGACACGAGGGACCGCGCCGCGCTCCGCGCGTTCCATGGACTCGCGGGACCTGGCCATGGGAAGGGCTCCTTGGCGGCCGATGGGCTCGCCGGGGCGGATTATGGGTTCCGCCCGTGGCCGGGTCGAGGAAAGCGCGCGAACGGCTGTGACGATCCGGTGAAGACGGGCCCGGGTGCCCGTGGCCAGGGGCCCCGGAACCGCGTATATCTCGAGCGCCACGCGGTGCGTCGCCCCCGCGCGCCTCGCGGCGGGGAGGTTCCATGCGCTCGACACTTCGGTGGGCTCTGCCGGGGCTCGGGGCGATCGCCCTGGCCACGACGGCGCTCGCCCAGCCCGTCCCGCCCTATTTCTCCAACGTCACGAGC
>CAZPJJ010000404.1:0-4080 GCA_964586535.1 uncultured Acidobacteriota bacterium
GATCCGCGCGCCTCACCGGAAAACGGGGCCTTGGGAGGGCGGGCGCTTCAGCGAGAACGATCGCGAAACGCCGCCGATCCGTGACGTCCGTTTCCCTACGCTGGTTTTACCCAGTTCAGGTTCGAAGGGTTTTTCTCAGCCCCCGCACCCGCGGGAGCACCCCTAACGGAACCGTTCGCTTTGTAACACCCGTCGCGAGAACTGTCCACCGTTGTTGCGGCCCGGTGACGAGGTCTCTAGAGTCACTTCATGAAGCGCCCCTCGCTCGCGATCGTCCTTCTCACGTTCCTTGCCGTGCTCGCGATCGCTCCCGCGCTCGCGAAGACGCCCGCTGCATGGCGCTACGAAGGCGTCCCGCGCGTCGTCGCGATCGGTGACGTCCACGGCGCCTACGACGAGCTCGCCGTTCTGCTCCGTGGACTCTCTCTCGTCGACGAAAGGATGCGCTGGTCTGGTGGCGCGACGCACCTGGTGATGCTCGGCGACCTCGTCGATCGCGGCCCACGCACGATCGACGTGCTCGACCTCGTCATGGCGCTGCAAGAGCAAGCGCGGGCGCAAGGCGGTCGCGTGCACGTCATTCTCGGCAATCACGAGACGATGCTGCTGACGCGCGATCTGCGTTACCTCCACGAGAACGACACCGCCCGCTTCGCCGCGGAGGAAAGAGCCGCGGACCGCAAGGCCGCCCGCCAGCGTTTTCTCGCAGTCGCGGGCCTCGACCGCGCTGCACGCGAGCTCCGTGAGAGAGCCTTCGACGAGCGCTTCCCGCCGGGCTTCTTCGGCCACCTTCGCGCGTTCTCGAAGGACGGGCGTTATGGCGAGTGGCTCTTGGCGCAGCACATCGTCGTCGTCATCGACGGCGTCGCCTTCGTCCACGGGGGACTCGCACCCGCGCTGCTCGAAACGCCCGCGGACGAGATCAACGAACGCGCTCTCGAAGAGCTGCGCGACTTCCTCGACGCACGCACCAGGCTCGAACGCGCGGGCGTCCTCGCTCCCGAGATGTCGTACACGGAGGCCTACGAAGTCCTCGCGACCATCGCCGCGGACCCGAACGCCCCGCAACGCATGATCCCCGCCGAGCGCCGGCTTGCCATGCGCGCGGAGGCCATGCGCCTGCTCGCGCTGCACGGCGCGCTCGCCATTCGCAGCGACGGCCCCCTCTGGTACCGCGGTTCGTCCTTGGGACGCGTCGAGACCGAAACTCCGCTCGTGAGCGCGGTGCTCGGCCATCTCGGGGCCGAGCGGGCCGTCGTCGGCCACACACCGAGCCACACCGGTCGCGTCGATGTCCGCTTCGATGGGCGACTGATCCGCGCCGATACTGGGATGCTCGCCTCGCACTACAAGGGACGCCCGGCCGCGGTCGTCTTCGAGGACGAGACGACGCGCGTCTTCTACGCGGGCGAAGGATTCTCGAGCCTCGCGGTCGCGCGCGAGAAGCTCGCGCTCGGCCACACCAGCGATGCGGCCGACTGGGAGGCTTTTCTGCGCGAAGCATCCGTGGTCGCCATCGAGCAGGTGGGCGCGGGATCGACGAATCCCGAGCGCGTCACGCTCTCCCGAGACGGCGAGCAGCATCGCGCCATCTTCAAGCCGATCGCGGGCGAAAAGGGCGCGCTCACGGATGATCCGCGCCGCGAGGTCGCCGCGTACGCGGTGGCGCGCGCGCTCGGTCTCGGACTCGTCCCGCCCACGGTGCTCCGGACCATCAACGGCCGTGAAGGCTCGCTGCAGCTCTGGGTCGAGGGCGCCATCAACGAGGAGGCGCGCCGCGCCGAGGATCTCGCTCCCGACGACGGCGCCCGCTACGATCTTCTGCTCGCGCGCCAGCGCGCGTTCGACGCGCTCATCGGCATGGGCGAGCGCAGCGACACCAACCTGCTCATCACGCCTGCGGATTGGTCGATCCATCTCATCGATCACGCGCGCGCTTTTCACCCCGACCGCACGCTCGCGCTCGCGCGCACCGTCGCGATCGACGAAGAACTCGCGAAGCGCCTGCGCGCCTTCGGCCGCGAAGAGTGGCGCGCACGTCTTGCTCCGCTCCTCGACGAGGCCCGACTCAGCGCGTTCCTCGACCGGCTGCAGGCAATGTGCGCCTGCTTGCCCGAACCAGGCGCGGCCGTCACCGAGTGATTCGTCGGCCGAGGCGCTCCGCGGAGCGCCTGCTAGACTTCCCGCATCCGATCGGCTCATGGAGGGCCGGGTGAACTCGATCGACAGTCGTTATCTCGCGCACTACGAGCGCTGGCTCTGGGATGAGCGCAACGTCGTGCTCGTCACCGGCGAGGCGGCGCCGATCTTGCGCGGCCGCGCGGCCTACCACCGCGAACTCGACATTCCGCTGCCCCTCTCCCCTGATGTCGAGCGCGCCGTCGGCCGCATGCTCGCCGCGGCGGGCCTCGCGGCCGTCTTGCTCGCGCGGCGCGAATCGTGGGGCTGGACGCTCACGCTCGCCGGGCAGCCCGTGGGCCTCTTCTGCGGCATCGAACCGGATGGCCGCCTCTGCGCCGTCGTCCGCGACGCGGACCCGAAGCGCGCGACCGCCGTTCTCCAGCGCCAGCGGCAGGGCGGTCCGCTCGTGCAGTCGCACATTTCCGTCACCCACGCGGATCCGGTTTCGGTCGTCGAACACTATTACGAGCAGGTCGTGCAGACTCCCACGCGCCTGATCGTCGACGAAGGCGGGCGCGCACTCCTCGTGCAGGCGCTTCCCGATGGATCGCTCGGAGAACTCGCGAGCGCCGCCGGCGACACGCTTTTCGACTTGGTCGACGCGGCGAAGAATCGCGGCGTCTTGCAACGGCTCGACGAGGTGCTGCTCTTCTACGCCTGCCGTTGCAGCGAAGAGCTCGTCCTGGAGACTCTGCTCTCGCTCCCCGCCGACCAGCGCCGCGAGCTGTGGTCCGACGACCCCGTGATCGAAGTGGAGTGTCCGCGCTGCGCGCGGCGCTATCACATCAGGCGCGCCGAAAACTGACGATCTCTCGCGTACGCCGCTCGCGGGATCAGGGGGCCTCGATCGCGAGCTTGCGCTCGATGGCGTCCACCTGCGGGCGATCGAGCAGGTGCCGCACCGTCGCCAGTTCCTCGTCGACGAGAGCGTCGAGCAGAGCCCGAGGCGGAGCCTCGAAGGCTCCGCTCGCGAGCCGCTGCGCCAGTTCCTCCGCGTCGAAGACGCCGCGCTGATCGGGTACGAGCCCTTCGAAGAGGCGGGAGGCATGGCCCAAGCTTCGCTGGCACGCGCGCACGAAGTTGGCGACGCCGGCTCCCACTTGGATTTGCAACTCGCGGTAGAGCAATCCGTGCCGCGTGTTGAAGCGCTCGATCTCCGCGAGCAGTGCCGCGTCGGGGGCGGTCGGCTTCACGGATGCGGCCACGCCGTCTTTCGGTAGTTCGAGCGTTCGCGTGGGCTCGGCGGAGAGATCCGTGGGCGCAGGGACGCCCGTGCCGGGCTCGCCGAGCTCGTAGCCCGTGTCGGCGTCGGGATCCGCTTCGGGTACGCCGATCAGGCGCGCCGCGAACTCGTCGACGTGCGCACCGGGCGTATCGAGCGCGGGCACCCATCCCGAGTCGATGCCGTTCGGCGTCTCGTCGTCATCGGGTGCCGGCGGAAGCTCCGCGACCGGCTCGACATCGGCCTCGCCGGCGGTCGTGGCTTCGATCGGAGGCCCGGCGAGCGCCATCTCGTCCGCGAAAGTCAGCGGTTCGGGGGCCGGTGGCTCGGACTCATCCGCGGAGGGTTCCTCGACGGGAGCGTCTCCGCCGGCGGCGGGCGTGTCCGCGATCGCCGGCGAGGAAGTGGCCGCGAAGGGCTCGGAGGGTTCTCCGCAGACCGAGTCCGGGAAAGGCGAGACCGACGCGGCTTCGTCGCTGCTCACGAAGACCACACGGGGCGCGGCCCACGGCTTTCGCTCGACCAGCTCTTCGGCGGGAAGTGCGTCGCGAACGTCGTGGACGTCCTCCACGGCGCTCTCGGCGGAGGGAACCTCGGCGGAGGGAAGCTCGGCGGAAGGAATCTCGGCGGAGGCCAGCGGCACGGCGGCCTCCGGTGTCTCCGCGCTCTCGATTGCG
>CAZPJJ010000405.1:0-4071 GCA_964586535.1 uncultured Acidobacteriota bacterium
GCTGGCCGTGCTCTTCGCGCCGCGCAACTATGACGCCGCCTCCATGGAGCGATGGCTCGCCTGGCTCGCCGAGCGCGGCCGGAGCACCTTGGACGCCCAGACCTCGTGGGAGCTCCTTCCCGCCCCCGTCCTCTGACCCGCCCCACTTTGCAACCACCGCCGAAAAAAAGAACGAGGCGACGACGCATTGCGTCCTCGCCTCGCGGAACCAACCCGACGCGCCGGGTGCGCGATCAGGCTTGCGGTTTGCGGCCGCCTTCGAGCTCGGTCACGAAACGCTCGGCGAGTTCGCGATGCGTCTTCGGATCGAGCGTGCGCTGGAGCAGATGCCCCGCGACCTCGAGCGAAAGATCGGCGACGCTCTGACGGACGCGTGTCAGCGCGAGCTTCGTCTCTTGCTCGATCTGCTCGCGGCCGCGCTCGACGATCTTCTCGTACTCGGCGCGGGCTCCTTCGACGATGCGCTGCCGCTCGCGAATGCCTTCTTGCTGCGCCGATTGGAGCAGCTCGGCGGCCTCGCGGCGCGCGGCC
Organism: uncultured Acidobacteriota bacterium; assembly: GCA_964586535.1. Lineage (GTDB taxonomy): Bacteria > Acidobacteriota > Polarisedimenticolia > J045 > J045 > CAZPJJ01. The sequence continues at coordinate 532 of CAZPJJ010000405.1, forward strand.
TCGAGGGCGGCTTTCTGCTCGGCCAGGAGGCGCTCGGCTTGCTGGCGCTCGCTCTTCGCCTTCTCGATCGCGCCGCGAATCGCTTCGTCGCGTGCATCGAGTTTGGCGATCATCACCTTCCAGCCGCCGCGCCAGAGGACGATGAGGAGAGCGAAGAAGATCACCAGCGTCCACGCCCAGAGGTTGACCTCCAGGCGCAGCAAGTCGCTGGCGCCTCCGCCTGCCGCCACGACGGCGGCGCTGATCGGCAGCATGCTCATCGCCTCACCGCGTGAAGACGATCAGCAGGCAGACGACGAGGCCGATGATCGCGACGCCTTCGAGAAGGAAGAGCGGCAGATTGACGGCGCCCGTGATGCTGGCGGCCGCGGACGGCTGCCGAGAGATGCCCTCGGCGGCGGCGGCGGCGAAGCGGCCGATGCCGAGACCCGCACCGATCGCGATCAGGCCGGCCGCGATCGCCGCGCCCATGCCCGCGAGGTCGAGAGCGGCTTTCTGACCGTCGCCGAGCGCGAACCCGCCACCCTCGGCCGCGAAGACCGGAGCGCCGGCAACGACGGCGAGAACGAGCACCAAACCTGCGAACTTCATGACCTTGCTCATCTTGTCCTGTCCCTCCCGCCGGCAGCGCCCGGGACGGGCTGGCGGCGCGTCGAATCGAAGTTCCGATGACCTCTCAATGGTGGTGAACGGCCATCCCGATGAAGACCCCGCTCAGCAGGGCGAAGACGTACGCCTGCACGAAGCAGACGATGATCTCGAGCATCATGATCGCGGTCGCGAGCACCGCGGCCGGGAATCCGCCGACGCTGCCGGAGAGCTGCGCCATTTGCGCGGCGTAAATGAAGCCGAGCATCAGCGCGAGGATGCCCATGTGTCCGGCCGTCATGTTGGCGGCAAGTCGCATCGTCAACGCGAAAGGCTTGACGAACATCGACAGCGTTTCGATCGGCAGCAGCAAGAACCAGCGCACCGGGAAGGGCACGCCCTTCGGCGCGAGGTGCGCGAAATGCCCGATCAGACCGTGCTGCCGCACGCCGAAGACGATGATCGCGAAAAAAGTGATGAGCGCGAGCGACGCCGTGACGTTGAAGTTGCCGGTCGCGGTGACGGCGCCCTTCGTCAGGAACGAAAGCTGCGCGAGGCCACGAGCGAAGAAGCCGGCGTCAGCGGCGGCGACCCATGGCGTGGGCCCCTCGCCGTGGGACATCTCGTTGCCCGCGACGTAGTTCGCGAGCTGGATGGCGTCGCCCCAGGGCACGAGGCCGATCAGGTTGCAGGTGAGAATGAAGAAAAAGAACGTCAGGAGCAGTGGCGCCACGCGCGAGGCCCACTTGTGGCCGACCTGGTGCATCGCGATGTCGCGGTAGAAGTGCTCGATGAAAGGATCGAGCATCTGCGACCAGCGCGTGCGCGGCACGCCGTTCTCATCGTAGCCCCGGACGGCGCGCAGGACGCCGATCGTCACCAGAAGCGCCGCGACGGCCATCATGAACACGAGCTTCGACCAGCCGAGGCCCCAAGGCCCGCTGTTCGAGACGTGATGCAGGATGATGCCGCCGAGATCGACGCCCCCGTGGCCTTCGCTCGCTGCGCTCGATACGGCAAAAAGCAACATCGTCGTCTTCAACCTCGTGTGCGGCCCGCCCTCTGCAGGCGGAACGCCTCGCTGCCCGCTGCGAGAACCCAACCCGCGAGGGCCCCGAGCGTCACCGCGACCGGAGGCCCCGGGAAGACCTCGATCGCCAAGCCGATCGTCGCGAGCACGATCACGGCCCGCCCGATCATCCGCGCCGACCGGGCGACGAGGTAACCGCGAAGCTCGTGAGAGCGCAGCGGGAACCACCGCTCGATCAGCAAGCATCCCGCGAACGTCGCCGCGAGGGAGCAGGCTAGGCCCGTCAGCCACGCGGTCATCGTTCGCCCCTGGCGCCCCTGGCGCCTCCGGCGCTTCTGCCGTCCGCAGACACGCCGGCGTCGTCGCCGTTCGCCGGGCCTCCGTCCGCGTCGCCGCTTGCGCCCGGGGGCCGAAGAGCGACGCGCGCCAACTCGTAGAACCCGACCCCAAGACCGAGGCCGATCCCGAGGAGGGTCAGCCACGGCCCGGTGCCGAGCCGTCCATCGAGCCACCGGCCGCCCAGCGCACCGGCCAGGAGGGCGGCGGTGAGCGTCCAAGCTGCCGAAAGGAAAGGAGCTGCCTGCCGCATGACCGCCGCGAAGCTCTGAGCCGCGCGGGGTCTTTCGTCCTGCTGCCGGTCAGGGCGCTGGATGCTAGCAGATCCCCTCGACCCCGCAAAACCTCGACCGCCTCGGGGAGGTTTGCACGCGGGGGAGCGAGATCCACGGCGCATCGGCGCGCCTTTCCTTCGATCGTTGTCGTCCGTCAGCCGCTGGCCTCCAGCCTCTTGCCCGCACCCCTCCTCAGGGGGTCGCGGCCGCGTCCATGTCGCCGGCGCCGTGGCCGGTCGTTTCGGGATGCGCGAGCGTCGTTGCGTGGGCAGCCCCGGCGCGCTCGGGAAGCGCGACATCGACACCGGCCGCGCGCAGCACCGGCACGACCTGCTCGTGTACGAGCCGGTCAACGGGTGCATCGAGGACGCTCAGGAAAGTCCAGGGGTAGACGCCGATCCAGATCGCGAGCACCGCGAGCGGGATGAGCGTCCACTTCTCGCGCCAGGTCATGTCGGTGAGCGTCGCGTTCTTGGGGTTGGTCACCTTGCCGAACATCGTGCGCTGATAGAGCAGGAGCAGATAAGCCGCGCCGACGATGACGCCCGTCGCGCCAAGGACCGTCCACCAGAAGGGCGAGAATCCGAAGAACGCATAGGCACCGCCGCCGATCTGCGCGAGTCCCATGAGGATCATGAGTTCGCCGACGAAGCCGTTGAGCAGCGGAAGTCCGGCGGAGGAGAGCATGAGGATCATGAAAAACGTCGCGAAGACCGGCATGACCGATGCGAGGCCGCCGTATTCGTCGATCATTCGCGTGTGTCTGCGCTCGTAGACGATGCCCACGATCAAGAAGAGCGCACCCGACGAAATGCCGTGGTTGACCATCTGCAGGACGCTGCCCTTCACGCCGACGATGTTGAGCGCGAAGAGCCCGGCCATCGTGATGCCGAGGTGGCTCACCGACGAGTAGGCGACGAGCTTCTTCCAATCCTTCTGCACGAACGCCACGAGCGCGCCGTAGATCACGCCGATCATGCAGAGCGAAAGCAGCCACCAGGCGTTCTCGACGGTGTGCGTGGGGAAGATCGGCAGGCTGAAGCGGTAGAAGCCGTAGGTGCCCATCTTCAGCAGCACGCCCGCGAGGATCACCGAGCCCGCCGTGGGCGCCTCGACGTGCGCGTCGGGCAGCCACGTGTGGAACGGGAACATCGGCACCTTGATCGCGAAGCCGATGAAGAACGTCAGAAAGACCCAGAAGCCCCAGTCCCAGCCGCCCGTATAGGCGCCGAGTTCGTGGAGGCGCACGATGTCGAAAGTGCGCTCGCCGAGCTGCTCGCCCGCGAAGAGATAGAGCGCGACGATGCCGAG
>CAZPJJ010000406.1:0-4071 GCA_964586535.1 uncultured Acidobacteriota bacterium
CGCCGCGGCGGCGCTCGCCGACGCCGAGCAAGCGCTGCGTACCGCGGCGCCCCTGGCGGTCGTCGAGCGGGCCATCGAGGCGATGCGACTCTTCCCCGCGCGCGAGGTGCTCGACATCTCGCCCTTCGTCGATCCCGCGCTGCCGCGGCGCGCACTCGAGATCGCGTTGGCGGCGGACGCGCTGATCCCGCGGAGCGACGCCGAGGGCGGGCGACGCGTCCTGCTCGCCGACCGTCTGCGCCATGCCTTGGACGGCGTGCCCGAGGCACCGCTGCGCTTCCCGGACGTCACGCGCCATCTCGCCGATCGCGACGCGGCGCTCTCAATGTTCTTGATCGGGGAGTCGCGCTCTTATGGATTTCTCGTCGAGTCGTCGGGGCTGCGAGAGGTCGAACTGCTCTCGGGCGACGCTCTCCACCGTGACTTGGCCGCGTTCCTCGCCGAAGACGCGCGCGGGTTCGCGCCGCCGTCGAGCTTTGGCGGCAGGCTGGCGGCGAATCTCGTCGGCTTCACGGGAAGCGAGACGGCAATGCTCGTCGTCCCCGACGGCTTCCTCGCCGCGGTGCCTTGGGTGGGATTGCTCTCCACGTCGGGCGGGCTCGCCGCCGACCCCGGCGAAGAAGCGCGAGTGCCGCCCTCGGTGCTTCCTTCGCTCGCCGAACTCGTTCGCCCGCCCGTGCCGCCGCGTGCGCTCGCCGAGAACGTCCCGCGCCTCGCGTACCTCGTCGCCAGTCCCGCGGAAGCCACCTCGCCCACCGCGCCCGAGCGGCTCGGTCGCTTCGAGTCCGTCGTCACGGCCGACATCGCACCGGGCGCGATCGCTACCGAGTTGGGCCGAGGCGGCGATCTGCTCCACGTCGATCTGCCGCTCGTGTCCGCGGGGGCGAGCGCTCGCGAGAGCGTCTTCGCACTCAAGGACGGCGCGGCGCTCGCGAGCGCGCCGGCGTCGATGACGCTCGCCCAACTCATCGAAGCGGCGCGGGAGCCGACGCTCGTCACGATCGCCGTGCGCCGCGGGTGGGGCCGCGTTCCAGAATCCGCGATCCGTGCGGGGGGGCGCGCGATCGAAGCGGGAGCGGACGTCGCCATCGTCGCGGTGATCCCGGAGGGCCTCGACGAAAAGGCGCTCTGGGACGACCTCTACGGCGCGCTCGCGCGAGGCGAGACCATCGCGGACGCCGTGACGGGTGCGCTCGAGAACGCTCCCGCGCAACCGCATCCCTTCTTGCAGGCGATCGGCGACGGATCCTTGCGGCTTCGTCCCCAACCGCCGCGGCTCTGGCCCTTCTGGCTCGCGCTGGGTTTGGGGCTGACGATCCTCGCGGTGTCGATCGCGCGCACCCTGCGCAAGAAGCGCGATCCGTTCGACGAGGAGCCCCCCGAGGAGCCGGCGTGACCCGTCTCGTGACGAAAGCACGCCATCCGGCCAAGATGCCTCCGACGACCGCGGGAAGAGCCCGCGCCGGAGGTTCGATGAAGCTCTTGTGGACTTCGATCTTCACCGTCGCGGCCCTCGCCGGCTGCGCGGATGCCCGAGGCAGCGGCGAGGCCGGCGCACCGGCGCCGACCCGCGAGGAGGACGCTCGTCCGATGACGACCGAGATGGCGACTTTGGGTGGAGGTTGTTTCTGGTGCCTCGAAGCCGTCTTCGAGCGCGTCACCGGCATCGGCGACGTCGTCTCGGGCTACGCCGGCGGCGAAGTCGATAATCCCTCGTACTACGACGTGAGCGCGGGCGAGACGGGGCACGCGGAGGTCGTCCAGGTGCCCTTCGACCCGGCGCAGATCTCGTACCGCGAGGTGCTCGAGATCTTCTTCGCGATGCACGATCCGACGACGCTCAACCGGCAGGGCGCGGACGTCGGCACGCAGTACCGCTCGATCATCCTCACGCACTCTCCCGAGCAGGAGAAAACCGCGAAGTCGATGATCGCGGAACTAATGCGCGATCGCGTCTTTCCCAATCCGATCGTGACGACTGTCGAGCCCTTCACGAAGTTCTACAAGGCGGAGGTCTCGCACCAGGACTACTACCGTCTCAATCCGAACGCGGGCTACTGCCAAGTCGTGATCTCGCCCAAGGTCTCGAAGCTGCGCAAGACCTTCACCGAGAAGCTCAAGCCCGAATATCGCTGATCGCACCCGATGCGTACCGTGGCGCACGTAGGCGGGCAGCCATGCTGCCCGCGTTCTGCACCGCGGCTCGTCGATCCTCCTGATTTCGATCCAGGTTTCGCGCAACGCTGCGTGCGGCGAGCACGGCTCGCCGCCTACGGGCTCGCCGCCTATACGCCGACGGGGATGCGGCGGCTCTTCTGGAAGTGCTCCAGGACATCCCACACGCGCGGGTGGGCGATGGCGACCGCTTCGAGGTAGTCGCGCTGCAGTTCGAGGAGTTCGCTCGGGCGGGTCGCGATCGCGGTGAAGTTGCGCGGTGCGCGCGTGAGCGCGGAGACCTCGCCGAAGCAGCCGCCGTCGCTGACGCGGTCGATCTCGACGCGCTCGCTGCCGGCGCGCTCGCTGCCGCCGACCGTGAGCGCGATCTCGCCCTGCGCGACGATGAAGAGCGAATCGCCGGCATCCCCTTGCTGGAAGACCACGGCGCCGGTCGCGACGTGGTGCACTTCCATCACCGGCACGATGCCCGTCAGCTCGTCGCGCGAGAACTCCGAGAAGAGCGGCGCATAGCGCTTGAGCCGCGTCCGGATCGTCATCGATGCCGCCTCGGCACCGAGCTTGCGCTCTTCCTCGCTCTGCGCGATCTCCGCGAGCTTGGCGTTGACGGCGGGATGCTTCGGGTCGAGGCGCAGCGCCGCTTTGTAGAGCGCGATCGCCTGCAGCATGCGGTCTTCCTTCTCGAAGCAGGCGGCTGCCGCGAGGTACTCGCCGATGCCCTCCGCCACCCGGCCCGCGAGCGCCAGCGTCTCTCCGGCGCGCTTGTGCCAGGCGGCGGCGCGGTCGCGGTCGTTGCGCGCGCGCTCGCGGTAGATCGCCGCGGCGCCGTCGTATTCGCCGCGCGCGATGAGAGCGGTCGGATCCATGCTCTCGCTCGCGCGATTCTTCTTTCGGCCGAACATCGAACTCACCTCGGTCTACCCGCCGTGACGGGCGTCGTCAGCGTCCGCGCAGATCCTTCGGGTCGAGGAGCAGGCGAATGAAGTCTTCCAGGATGCGCTGGTCGTATCTCGCGCGGTGCGGCCCGCGCAGGATCGCCAGCGCCTCCGCGCCGGGGAGGGCGTTCTGATAGGCGCGGTCGGTCGTCATCGCGTCGTAGGCGTCGCAGATCGCGACCATGCGCGTCGCCTCGTCGATGGTGCCGCCGACGTGCCCGTGCGGATACCCCGAGCCGTCGAGCCGCTCGTGATGGAGTTCTGCCATCTCGAGCGTCAGCGAATCGTCGAAACCCGCGCGCGTGAGGATGATCGCGCCGTCTTCCGGGTGCTTGCGCACGAGTTCCCATTCGCGCTCGTCGAGCTTGCCCGGCTTGTTGATGATGCTCGGCGGTAGGTTGACCTTGCCGGCATCGTGCATGAGCACGCCCTTCGCGAGCGCCGCGAGCACGTCGGGAGCGTCCCAGCCGCGCACGCGCGCGAGCGCCGCGGAATAGATCGCCACGTGGACGCTGTGCGTGTAGGTGTAGTAGTCGTGCTCGAGCAGGCGGATCGTCGCCGCGATGTGCTCGCGGCTCGTCGTCATCTCCGAGATCGCCTCGGAGAGATTGTCGACGCGCGGCCGGGCGTCCTTGTCGAAGGGGTTCTCGAGGATCTCGCGCATGATCGTGCGCGAACTCTCGACGAGGATCGCGGCGCGCTCGGGGAGCGCGATCGTCGTGTCGCGGATGCGCGCGCGCAGCTTGTTCTCGACGTAGCGCGTCCACGCGTCGGCCTCGCGGAACGAGATCCAAACCGACTCGACGCCCGACGCGAGCAGCCGCGCGCGGTTCTCCTCGGTGAAAGGCAGATCGCGCGAGCGGTAGAGCAGGGGACTGGTGCCGGGGCGGCGCAGCCAGAGATCGCAGGGCAGCAGCGTGCCGAGCTCGATGAGCGCGAGCGGGACGCGGAAGAAAGTCAC
>CAZPJJ010000407.1:0-4007 GCA_964586535.1 uncultured Acidobacteriota bacterium
CCGGCGGGGATGGCCTCGCCAAGACCGTCCGTATACCCAAAAGTTCATCTACGCCCGCATCCGAAGCGGCGTGAGCAGCCCTCGTTCGCGAAGACGCAAGAACAAATTGGATTTTCAGCCCGAGCTCTTGCAAGTACGGAATGTCCCGGATAAGCGTTTGGCTTACACGAAGGTCGACGACAGACGCCGAGCCGTCACGAGGACCTATAGAATAGACGGCTTGCTCGCCAATCTCCATCCAAAGGAGCGTTTGTTGATGATCTACGGCCATACGGCCGTCGGGAATCGTAGGATACGAATCGCGCCTGTCGCGCGTCACAGCAACAATCCTTTTTTGCTCACGGAATGACGCTAACATCCATGGTTTTTAACGTCAATGAAGCCGAAATCATGCTCATTCACGCTTGACGCAGCCTAAAATTACGGATATGGTACGGCTCGCTTTTCCGGTACGATCCTTCGCTTCGCCGGATGAGCAACCTGATAAAATCGAGAAGGACGCCTGAAGCAAAATAAAAACTCTCATATTCCTCGCGGGCCCTTAGCTTAGTTGGTAGAGCGCCTCGTTTGCAACGAGGAGGTCATCGGTTCGAATCCGATAGGGTCCACCAGAACGAAACTCGGGCACAGGCCCGGGTTTTTGCTTGGTTGAGCGACTTTTATGCGGTGGCGTTTCTCGAAGCCTGTCAGTTCGATCCCGCTGGTGGCCATCTGGTGGCCACTTCGCCTCTCGCGGCGTCGCCGAAGGCTCGGTTCACCGAGAGGTGAAGGTCCTCCTGGCGCACGTGCGCGTACCGGGTTGTCATCAGGATCGTCGAGTGCCCGAGCAGCCGCTGGATCTGGCTGATGGGCACGTTCCGAGCGCAAAGCATCGTGGCAAAAGTGTGGCGGAGCGCGTGCCAACCTATCCTCGCGAGGCCTGCTCGGTCGCAAGCGCGATGGAGCACATCTTTCGTCGAGTCCGGTCGCATCGGACCACCACTCTGGCGAGGAAACACGAGGCCGTCGGCATGACGGACCCTGCGAAGCGCGTCGGCGATGTCGGGCGCCAGCGGAACCGTCCGGGCCTTTCCCGTTTTCGTTGGGCCGATGACGCCGGCTGCCGCCGCGCGGTGGATTCGCACGCACGGCGTTTCATCCAGATGAACGTCCTCCCAGCACAGGCCAGCAGCTTCGCCGAAACGACAGCCAGTCCGTGCGAGGAACAGGAAGAACAGACGCCAAAACGCGCTGGGGGCAGCGTTCACAAGGGCCGACAACTCCTCGTCGGACAGGTAGCGGAACGGCTGCTCTGTCACGCGGAGCTGGCGGATGCGCGGCACCGTTCGCACTAGCCCCCAGTCGTGGGCGACGTTGATCGAGCATCGAAGCGTCGTCAGGATGTTGTTTACGGTCTTTGGCGCCAACGTCGCGCTCTTCGTCGATACGAAACAGTCGATGGCGCCCTGGTCGATTCGGTCGATCCGCGTCGACCCGAATGCCGGCAGCAGATGGACGCGAAGGTACGACCGCTTCTCACGCAGCGCCGAAGGCCGGTTCCGAGGCACGACGTACTCCCGCATCCAGCGCTCCGCGAACTCGGCGAATTTCGGCGGCGGTCCCGCGAAGGGGTTCCGGCCATGCGCCTCGTCTTCGGAGAGCTCGGCGCGGATTTGCCGCTCCAGCTGCTCGGCGCCGCGCTTGGTCTGGACCGGCGAGAGACGCCGTACGCGCCGCCCGCGGTGGCGAAAGTCGACCCACCACTCGCCCTGGCGATCAGCGCGTCTGACGGCCGCCATACGGTTCGGATGGTTGTTCTCGGCTGCTGGCTGCGAGGTAGCGCGCGAGCTCCGCCTCGCGGATGCGGATCGCCCGTCCGAAGCGGACATGGGGGATTTCGCCGCGGCTCAGCCGCTCGTACAGCGCGGACTTCGCGATGCGCAACCTCGCCGACACATCGGCCGGGGTCATGTAGTCATCGGGGACAATCGCCATCGACTCCTCGGCGACGCCCTGGGGTTTCAGGTCATTCATAGATTGTCGAAGGTGGCGAGGGCGGACGCGCGGGCCGGGAGGTAACGCCCTCCCCGTCGCCTGGGCGCGCCGCACCGGGGGCCACCGTATCACTTGCGTTCGAGATCGCGGAAGGCCGGCCCTTCGGCGGTCACGATGGGCGGCACCGTACCGCGCGGACAGAAAGTTGCTCACGGGTACGAGATGCGCGATGCGTCGCTCGCGCCCGCGTGCGCTGGGGACAGCTCGATCAAGCCCAATCGTGAGTCAGCGCTTGCACGAGCTCGGCCTTCGACTTCCCTTTCTTCCGGATCTGCGGCTGCAGACCGAGTGAGACGCGAACGTCCCCCAACCATTCGGCGACGTCTCCGTCGCAGGTGAACACATCGCAGTACGCGGCACCCACGAGGTGAGCAGCGTCGTGAGTCGTCGACGCCTGCTTGCCCGCCTTCTTGCTCCCTTCTTCGAGCCGTCTCGATTTGGCGAAGAAACCCTTGGTGAACGCGCGCATCACCCGCTCGAGCGGGAGGGCTCGCGGCTGCGCGGCCAGCACACTCGTAAGCGCCGCGGCGACCTCCCGCCCCGAACGGGCGGGCAGCCGGAAGCCCTTCGACGCGAGCCGCCGAGATGCCTCGATGGCACGGTCCGCGAGCATCGCCGTGGAGTTCCACTCCGCGATTCTGTCGTGCTCTTCCGCGGGCAGGCCAAACTGCTGGTCGTAGCGATAACCGCTTGCCGCGCCTACAGCGATGTTCCGCGGGCGCGACGACCGGTAGCCGAGGCTCTGCACGACATCCCAAAGGGAGCGCTGCGTGAGGAAGGTGGCGCTCGCCTCCGGACTCAGCACATCGAAGCTACTGCCCAAGCTCGGAGCGAATGGGAGCACGGCGTCCGGATCCTGCCCGAAGGCGCGGAGGAGCCAGTGCTCGTCCTCGAGCATCAGGACCGTCCCGAACGAGTGCGCCCAGACAACAGGCAACCCGTCGAGCCACGTGACGAGCGCGCGGCACTCGCGCTCGCTCTTCCAGTCGCGAAGCTCGAGGAGGTGATTCCCCGAGAGGACCAGGTTCGCCTCTCCCGCGACGCGCTCGATCCACGAGATCAGCGGCGCGTAGTCGGGCTCACGCTTGTCGCTCTCGACACTGCACGAGAAGAAGGCATCGGACAGCGTGCTCGTGTCCAAGTACACGGTGGGCTTTCCCGCGCTGAACGGCTTCGAGACCATCGAGGCTCAGGCTGGCACGCGGCACGCCCAGACGCCCGAAATGCCGTCGCGACTGCGCGCGGGTTCCACTCTGGACGCTCGACCGCGCGCCGGTCAAAGTACGCGGCGTCATGACCGCATTCTCCATCACCGGGGACGAAATCGCGTCGTGGGCCGGCCGCGTCGATGCCCCCGCCGTTCTCCCCGACCTGGTTCGCCGGCTCATTTGGGCCACGTCCGCGCCGCGGGAGATCGAGTTCCGAGCCGACGGCGGCATTCGCTACGGCGGTTGGGACGGTCGCGTCACCGCGGTCGCGGGCAGCGCATTCTGTCCGACTGGGTCGTCCTGCTGGGAGCTCTCGACCGACCGTGACGCGCGCCAGAAGCTGGACGGTGACTATGCCAAGCGCCATGGGGACGGGACGGACACCTATGTCGGACTGACTGCTCACCGATTCTCCGCGAAGGCGGAGTGGGCCGCCGCGCGGAAGGCCGACGGCCGGTGGGCTGACGTACGCGCGCTCGACGCGGATGATCTCTCGCTGTGGCTGGCCGCGGCTCCGGCCGTCGCGGTCTGGTTCGCGTCGCTCCACCTGCAACGTCCGCTAGAGGATCTGGCGACCCTCGACGAGCTCCTCGACGAGTGGTCGCACCTGACCGAACCGCCGCTGCCGCGGGCGCTCCTGCTCCTTGGGAAGGAGCGGGAGCAACTGGCGGAGCAGGTTCACGTATGGGCGACCGGACAACCCAGGCGAATCGCCGTCGCTGCTCACACGCGCGGCGAAGCCCTTCGATTCGTGGCGGCCGCGCT
>CAZPJJ010000408.1:0-3984 GCA_964586535.1 uncultured Acidobacteriota bacterium
CTCGAAATCCGGCGACGAGGGGTGTTCCGCCCCACCCGCCTTCATCGTCAGCATCCGCAAACGCGCGGTATTTGACATCACGAGACTCTCCCGCCGCAAGCTCGAAAACGGACCTTTGCCGGCTTCTAGAACCCCATTGCCCATGCCCTGCGCGCTCGGGAAAGCGGCCGGAGGGCGCTTGGAAGGCAAGACAGCTATCGAAGAGCCTCGCGCGGCCCGAAGATCCTCCCGGAGTGCGGCCGGGATCGGTGGCTAATGTCACAGTCTCGTCACACCCCCGTTCGCCGAACTTCCGTGGAGCGCTCCCGAATTCGGTCGATCGGCCCCGAGACCGTCACCCTTTTTCGGGAATCGCGGAAAGTAGACGAAGCACGAACCGCTACGTGGTGCGCGCGAATCGTGGGGCCGAGAGGCGGCGAGCGCGATTCCGCTCGCACGCGGATCGCGCTTCGGCTTCGTACTCCTTCGTTACCAGGGGGCGCCGAGGCTCTCGAAGACGGCGTCGAGCTTGAGGGACAATTCTTCGTCGATGACCACTCCTCCGAGGCCGATGAAATTACAAATTGCCGTCATCGCCAGCGCGCGAGGCCGCGAGTTCTTCAGGGCGCGCGCGAGCCCCAGCGCCTCGTCGAGAGTCGCCTTGCCCGTCGCGGCGTCGCCGACCGCGTAATAGCCGCGCGCGATCGCGCCGAGCAGAGCGGGCCTTTCGATCGTCATCGCTCCGGGAACCGCCGCTTTCGCCTTCTCGAGCAGCGCCTTCGCTTTGTCGGCTTCACCGATGGCAGCCCACTCGACCGCGATGCTCGCCATGATTGTCGCCTTGACGGGAACGGTGTCCTTCTCCGCGCCGATCGCCGTCTCGGCCTCCGCGAGAATCTCCTTGGCACGGGAGGCGCCATCGCCGTGGAGCCGCAGTTCGCGGGACACATTGACGATCGCTTCAGCGCGCGCCCAGCCTGGAATCTTGCGCGCCGACTCGATCGTCTTGTCGAGGGCGCGTTTGCGGCCCGCGAGGTCCTTTCGGGTGGCCTTGGCCAAGTCGAGATAGGCCTCGGTTCGCGTCCAGGAGATGTCGTAGTCCTCGAGAGGATCCAGGTTCGAGAGAACCGAGAGCGCCTCGTCGAGTTTTCCCTCGCCGATCAAGCGAAGCGCCCTGATCCGCGAGGCTTGCCCGTCGAATTGCTTGTCGGCCTTGGCGAGGGCGGCGGCGGTCATCTCCGCCTCACGCGCCTCGCCCAGCCGCGCGCGCGCGACGGCGACGTGCGCCGAGATGCGCGGGTTCTGCCAGCCTTCGGTCACGGCACGCACTTGCTCCGCTCGCTCGACGAGCTTCTTCGCCTCGTCGACGCGGCCGGCCTGCGCGAGCGCACTCGCCACTTCCGCGTACGCGACTCCTCGGCGCCAACCGTCGACCGAGGACGCGAAGCGAGCGGCGTCATCGACATCACCGGCGATGAGCAGCGTCTGCACGACGGAGTACTGCGCCAGTCCCATGTCTTTGCGGTCCGTGACGATCGACGAAGCGAAGCGGAACGCCCGCTCGTACGCGGTCGGGCCGACGGGGACTGCCTCGACGACGCTCGTTGCGGCCTGGCTGGTCGCGGACTTCGGATCCACCGCAGGCTCGGGTGCTGCGCTCGCGGTCCCGGCAAAGCCCAGCAAGACGGAGAGCAACAGGGTGCAGGACACCTTGGACATCATCTCGTGCTTCCCTCGGGAGCCCTCGCGATCGGACTCCCCCTTTCTGCATCGAAGGCGGGCGCCCGTAGGTCCCCGCCTTCGACTTGGTTTCAATTGTGTTCAGCAGTCGCCGGGGCCCCGAGGGCCCCGGCGACTTCGAGTGCGCTGAATCAGTCGCAGGTGACGACGTTGCGGGCCACGCCCGTCCAGTCGGTTCCAGCGATCGCCTCGCCGCAGTCGTTCTCGGCGCGGACGAGGTAGAAGAAGGCGTTACCGGCCGAAGGCGTCGTGCCATCGGTGGTCGTCGTGTCGGCGAGGCCGGTATCGACGCAGGTCGCCGCGGAGAAGTCGTCGGCAGCGGTCGCACGGACGACATCGTAACCAGTCACGTTGGCGGCGTCGAAGGGGGCAGTCCAGACGAGGGTCTGGTCGTCGGTGAAGAGGAGGTTGCGCGCGGCGTTCGGCGTCGCGCTGGGGTCGTGGGCGCAAGTCGGGAAGTAGCCCAGACGAGCGAGGGTCGTCCAGCCGGCCGCCCAGTTGTCACCGGGCGCGAAGGCGCCGCGGTAGGCCGCGCGGGAGAAGAAGCCGTCGTACGACGGCGTGCGGCCGGCGGTGAGCAGCGGGCTGCCATCGGCCGGGCGCGGGTCGATCGAGCTGACGAAGTCCGGAATCGTCGGATCGCCGGAGTCCGTGCGCTCGAGGGTGCGGATCGGGAGGTTCGTCGCGCAGTCGAGGTAGCTGTTGGCGAACGCGGGGTTCGAGAAGATCCCCGGATCGTGGTGGATCTTGCCGGAGTCGCAGCCGAAAGCGGTCGCGTCGCCGGTCGGGATCGTCCCGCCGTTGCCGAAGCACCAGAAGATGTTGTTGCGCAGTTCGAGCTGGAACTCGGAGTCTTCTTCGACGAAGAAGGCGCCGTCGTTGACGTAGTCGGTGATCGAACGCTCACCCGAGGAGTTCGCGCCGGTGCCCGACGACGAGGTTCCTTCGATGCAGAGCGGCGCGCCGCCGAAGTCGAGGAGCGCGCTGTTGTACCAGCGGCCGCCCGCGTTGTCGCGGATGTGCATGCCGGTGTTGCGCAGCGAGTTCGTGTACGACTTCTGGCCGAGGCCGATCGCCGTCACGTTGTAGATCGTCGGAATCGCGAAGGGCTGCGATCCATCGGGGCTGTTACCGCCGTCCAGTTCGCCGAACTTGTCGCTCTTGTCCGAGGCAGGCGTGCCCTGAATCACGAACGCGAACTGGATCTTGCCGCGGAAACCTTCGTCGTGGTCGATCGAGTCGTCGCCGCCGACCGCACCGATGATGTGCTTGGCGCCGACGGTGCCGCCGAACCACTCGAAGGCGTCGTCCTTGTTCTGCAGGACTTCGATGTACTCGAGGTCGGTACCGCGACCCACGGCACCCAGCGTGAGGCCGTTGATCTCGTTGTCGAGCGAGAGGTTGAAGCCCGCGTAGCGGATCGAGACATAGCGCATCGTGCCGCTGTCGTCGTCATCGCAGTTCGGGAAGATCGACGGAGTGAAGACCGAGCAGCCGCCGTATTCGCCGAGACCGCCGACCGAGGTGAGACCCTCGATCTGGTTCGAGCGCGACGCGTCGGGACCGCCCGCCGTGTTGAACGCGACGTAGGTGCGACCGAGGATGATCACGCCGCCCCACTGCTCGGTGAGCGCCAGCGCGTTCTCGAGGTTGTTGTACGGAGCCGTGCCCGGATTGCTACCGACGTTGTCGTCGAAAAGATCCGTGAACACGATCGGCGCATCAGCCGTACCCTGCGCATCGATCTTCGCGCCACGAGTGATCACGAGCGTGCCAGGATCGTTGGCGCCAGGCGACGATTCGGGACGGCCACGAACGACGGTGCCCGGCTCGATCGTGAGGGTCGCGCCTTCCTCGACGTAGATCACGCCGTCGAGCTCGTAGTTGAGACCGCTGTAGAAAGTCGTGCTCTCGGTGATGTTGCTGTCGACGATGATCGTGTCGGGGAAGTAGCCGAGGCGCGAGAGCGTCGACCAACCGGCGGCCCAGTTGTTGGCGCCGAATGCACCGCGGTAGGAAACCTGCTCGAAGAAGCCGTCAGCCGGCGGGGTGCGGCCGGCGGAGAGCAGCGGGCTGCCATCGGCCGGACGCGGATCGATCGAGCTCACGAAGTCCGGCGTCGTGGGATCACCGGAGTCGGTGCGCGTGAGGTAGCGGATGGGAAGCGCCGTGGCGCAATCGAGGTAGGTGTTGGCGAACGCGGGGTTCGTGAAGATCCCCGGATCGTGGTGGATCTTGCCGGAGTCGCAGCCGAAAGCGGTCGCG
>CAZPJJ010000409.1:0-3979 GCA_964586535.1 uncultured Acidobacteriota bacterium
TCACGGCTTTCACGACCGCGCCCTTCTTGACCGTACCGTCGGGGCTGGCTTCCTTCACGGAACAGGTGATCACGTCGCCGAGACCGCCGTACTGCCCCGCGCTTCCGCCTCGCAGGCGGATCGCCTGGATCTTCTTCGCGCCCGAATTGTCGGCTACGGTGAGGATCGACCTCATCTGAATCATGGCTGGGTCACTCCTCGCCGGTCGTCGGCGCGCCGGTCTCGGCGCGCGTGATGACGCGCTTCAAACGCCACCGCTTCCGTGCGGAGAGCGGGCGGCACTCCACGATCTCGACCTTGTCGCCGAGTGCGCAGATTTCGTTCTCGTCG
The DNA here is from genome assembly GCA_964586535.1 of uncultured Acidobacteriota bacterium. GTDB lineage: Bacteria > Acidobacteriota > Polarisedimenticolia > J045 > J045 > CAZPJJ01. Next base: position 331 of record CAZPJJ010000409.1, read on the forward strand.
TGGGCGACGAAACCCTTCGAGCGCTTCACGACCCTCTTGTAGAGCGGGTGCGTCACAAGGCGCTCGACCTTCACCTTGATCGTCTTGCGACCAGGCTTGCTGACGACGAGGCCGATCTTCTTCTGGCCCTGCCCCCGATTGACCGCCGCGTCCGCCATCAGCGAGCCTCCTTCTTGGCCACCGCTTCGCCTGCCAGTTTTCGTTGGCGGATCAGCGTCAGCACGCGGGCGAGGTCTCGCTTGGCCGCCTTGATCTGGTGCGGCTTCTCGAGTTGCCCTGTTGCGTGTTGAACGCGCATGTTGAAGAGCGCCTGCTTGAGGCTGAGCGCCTCGTGCTCCAGCTCTTCGTCCTTCATGTCCCGCAGCTTGCCGATCTTCATTTCCCTACCTCGCGCTCGCCGAGCCCGCTCAGACCTGGCGCCGCTTCACGAAGCGACAGTGGATCGGAAGCTTGGTCGCCGCGAGCGCCATAGCGGCCTCGGCCACGGCTTGATCCACGCCCTGCATCTCGAAAAGCACCTTGCCGGGTTTGACCACGGCCACCCAATGGTCCGGGGCACCCTTACCGCTACCCATGCGGACCTCGGCGGGCTTCTTGGTCACGGGTTTGTCCGGAAAGACGCGGATCCAAATCTTGCCGCCGCGTTTGACCGCGCGGGTCATCGCGATTCGGGCGGCTTCGATCTGGCGCGAGGTCAGCCAGCCGCACTCTTCCGCTTTCAAGCCGAACTCACCGAAAGCCACGGTCGCACCGCGGGTCGCGATGCCGCCCATGCGGCCGCGCATCTGCTTGCGGTACTTGACCTTCGTTGGCTGCATCATGGCGCGGGTTCTCCTGCTCGCTTATCGCCGGCGTCAGCGCGCGCGGCCGCGGTCGACGGCGACTTCGGTTTGCTCGCCGCGGTAGATCCAGCACTTCACGCCGATCACGCCGTAAGTCGTGCGCGCGATGGCATAGCCGTAGTCGATATCCGAGCGCAACGTGTGCAAAGGGAGCTGTCCGACGAGGTACCACTCGGAGCGCGCGATCTCGTGCCCGCCCAGGCGTCCGCCGCAGCGGATCTTGATGCCCTTCGCGCCGAACCGCTGCGCCGACTCGACGGCCTTCCGCATGGCGCGACGGAAGGCAACGCGCCGCTGGAGTGCACCGGCGATCCCCTCGGCGACCAACTGCGCGTCGAGTTCGGGCTTCTCGACTTCGCGAATGTTGATGAAGACGTCACGTCCCGTGCGCTTCTTCAGGTCCTCGCGAAGCCGGTCGATCTCTTTACCCTTTTGCCCGATGATGATTCCCGGCCGCGCGGTATGAAGCGTGATCTTCAGCTTGTGCTCGCCCGCGCGCTCCATGTCGATACCCGCGACGCCGGCGTGGAAGAAGCGCTTCTTGAGCTCGTCGCGCAGCCGAACGTCCTCGTGGAGGAACTCCGCGTAGCGCTTGTGCTCGAACCAGCGGCTCTTCCAGGTGCGGTTGAAACCGAGCCGGAAGCCGTAGGGATGTACTTTCTGACCCATGACTCTCCTCCGCTCAGCCGCGCGCGCGGCCCTTGCCCGACCGAACGTCGAGCTGAACGGTGATGTGGCTCCGGCGATGCCGGACGGCGAAAAAACGACCCATCGTGCCGGCACGGCCACGCTTCTCTTGAGGCCCCGGATCGACCCACGCCTTCGCGACGAAGAGGCGGTCGACGTCGACGCGCTCCTCGCGCTGAGTCGCGTTCGCGATCGCGGAGTTCAGCAGCTTCTCCACGGCGCGCGAGACGCGGCGCGGCGAGCCGCGAAGAATCGCGAGCGCCAGACCGACGTCCTGACCGCGGATCTGGTCGACGACCAGCCGGGCTTTCTGAGGACTGTGCTTGAGAAAGCGCAGTGTCGCGTGGGAGACCATCTTCGATCGCTCCGAAACCCGTCTTAGCGACGAGCTTTCTTGTCCTTGGCAGCGCCCGCGTGCCCCTTGAAGGTGCGCGTCAGCGCGAACTCGCCCAGCTTGTGTCCGACCATGTTCTCGGTGACGTAGATCGGAATGAACTTCCGTCCGTTGTGCACCGCGATCGTGTGGCCGACCATGTCCGGCACGACCGTCGACCGTCGCGACCACGTCTTGATGACGCGGCGGTCGTTCTTCTTGTTGGCTTCGTCGACCTTCTTCTGCAGATGGTCGTCGATGAACGGGCCTTTCCAGACTGAACGCGCCATCGCTCCCGCCTCCGGCTACTTCTGATTACGCCGCCGCACGATGAAGCGGTCGGTCCGCTTGCTGTTTCTGGTCTTGTGCCCCTTTGTGGGGACACCCCACGGCGTGACCGGATGCCGGCCGCCGGAGGTCTTGCCTTCGCCACCACCGTGCGGGTGGTCGACGGGATTCATCGCCACGCCGCGGTTGTGCGGCCTGCGTCCCATCCAGCGCGCGCGCCCCGCTTTGCCGAGCGACATGTTGCTGTGATCGGGGTTGCCGACCTGGCCGATCGTCGCACGGCACTCGATGAGCACGTCGCGAACTTCGCCCGAAGGAAGGCGGACCTGCGCGTACCGGCCTTCTTTCGCGAGCAACTGCGCCGATGCGCCCGCGCTGCGGACGAGTTGCCCGCCCTTGCCGGGCCGCAGCTCGATGTTGTGGATCATCGTACCGAGCGGGATGTTCGTCATCGGCAGGCAATTGCCGACCACGATGTCCGCGGCGGACGACGAAAGGATCTCTTGGCCGAGCTTGAGACCGACCGGGGCAAGGATGTATCGCTTGTCGCCGTCGACATAGTTGACGAGCGCGATGTTGGCCGAGCGGTTCGGATCGTACTCGATCGTCGCGATTCGGCCGGGCACGCCGTCCTTGTCGCGCTTGAAATCGATGATCCGATAGCGCCGCTTGTGGCCACCGCCACGGTGCCAGGCGCTCACGCGCCCGATGTTGTTACGGCCACCGGTCTTGGGCTTGCTCTCGAGCAGCGGCTTGTAGGGAGTGGAGGTGGTCACCTCGTCCGAGAGGTTGACCTCCATCTGCCTACGGCCCGGTGACGTCGGCTTGAACTTCTTGATCGGCATCGTCTGCCTCGCCGGCCTTCGATCAGGCCGCTAACCCTCAACCCTCGAGGAAATCGATCGACTTGGACCCCTGGCGCAAGGTCACGTAGGCTTTCTTCCACGAGGGCCGCGCCCCCTGGAAGCGGCCGTAGCGCCGCAGCTTGCCGCGCACGTTCACCGTGCGGACGTGAGCTACCTGGACGCCAAAGACCTCTTCGACCGCCCGTCGGATCTGAATCTTGTTGGCGCGCGGATGCACTTCGAAGACGTGCGTCTCGCCGCTCTTCTTCCAGCGCTCGGCCTCTTCTCGAAGCCGCGTCGACTTCTCCGTCAGCCGCGGGCGGCGGAGAACGTCCCAGGCCGTCATTCCGCTCATCGGGCGAGAACCTCCCCGAGCGAGGTCGCCGCCGCGCGGCTGATCACGACCTTCTCGGTATCGAGAACGTGATAGGCATGGAGTTGCAGCGCGCGCATCGCGGCCAGATCGGGATGATTGCGCGCGGCGAGAGCGACGTTCTCGTTCTCGCCGTCGTAGACGCCCAGCACCTTGGTATTCGGGAGCTTGAGGCCGTTGGCCACGCCTCCCGCCAGGAGCTTCGTCTTGGGCATCTCGAGCGTCACCTCATCGACGACGA
>CAZPJJ010000410.1:0-3974 GCA_964586535.1 uncultured Acidobacteriota bacterium
TCGAACGGGCGCGCGGGCTCTGCGTGTTGATCCACGGCGACGCGGCGTTCGCCGGCGAGGGCATCGTCCAGGAGACGCTCAACATGAGCCAGCTCCCGGGCTACTCCGTCGGCGGCACGATCCACGTGATCGTGAACAACCAGATCGGCTTCACGACGGGGCCGGCCGAATCGCGCTCGAGCCTCTATGCGTCGGCGATCGGCCGCATGCTGCAGATCCCGATCTTCCACGTCAACGGCGAGGACCCCGAAGCCGTGGCGCAGGTCGTCCGGCTCGCGCTCGACTTCCGCGAGGCGTTCAAGCGCGACGTGATCATCGACATGTGGGGCTACCGCCGCTACGGCCACAACGAGACCGACGAGCCCGCATTCACGCATCCCGTGATGTACGAGACCATCCGCCGCCGCCAGAGCGTGCGCGAGGGTTACCTCGAGCACTTGCTGGAGTTGGGCGAGGTCCCGCGCGCCGAAGCGGATCGCATTGCCGACGAACGCAAGCAGGCCCTCGAGGACGAGCTCTCGCAGGCTCGTTCGCCGCTCTACTCGCCGGCGTCGGATGCGCTTCGCGGCGTCTGGGAGGGGTACCGCGGGGGGCCCGACGCTCTCGTTCCCGACGACGTGCCGACAGGCTTACCGGTCGAGAAACTGGGCGAGTTGATGCTCGCGCTCACCCGCGTTCCGCAGGGTTTCCAGGTCCACCCGAAGCTGGATCGTTTCCTGCAGGCGCGCCGCGAGATGGCGGAGGGCAAGAAAGAACTCGATTGGGCGGCGGGCGAGGCGCTCGCGTTCGCGGCGTCCGCGGTCGAGGGCAATCGCGTGCGCCTTTCGGGCCAGGATTCGGGACGCGGTACTTTCAGCCAGCGGCACGCCGTTCTCCACGATGCCGCCGACGGGCGCCGGCACATCCCGCTCCAGCACCTCGACCGCGACCAAGCCCCCGTGGAGATCATCAACAGTCCGCTTTCGGAAGCGGGCGTGCTCGGCTTCGATTACGGATACTCGCTCGACTGGCCCGACGGTCTCGTGCTCTGGGAGGCGCAGTTCGGTGATTTCGTGAATGCCGCGCAGGTCATCATCGATCAGTTCATTGTCAGCGCCGAGGACAAATGGTCGCGGCTCTCGGGACTCGTGATGCTCCTGCCGCACGGCTTCGAAGGACAAGGACCGGAGCACTCGAGCGCTCGCCTCGAGCGCTTTCTCGAACTCGCCGCCGAGGACAACATCCAGGTCGTGCAGCCGACCACACCCGCGCAGTATTTCCATGTGCTGCGGCGCCAGGTCGTGCGCCCGTGGCGCAAGCCTCTGGTGGTGATGACCCCCAAGAGCCTGCTCCGGCACAAGCGCTGCGTGTCGCCGCTCGCGGAACTCGCGACGGGCCGCTTCCAGCGGATCATCCCCGACACGATCGAGAACCGTTCGACGCCCGTGCGGCGCATTCTCATGTGCACGGGAAAGGTCTACTTCGATCTCGAAGAGCGCCGCGAGAACCTCGGCCGCGAGGATGTCGCGATCATCCGTCTCGAGCAGCTCTATCCGCTCTCGGACCAGGAAGTGGGTGCGGTTCTCGCGCCATATCCGGAGCGCGTCCCCGTCTACTGGGTCCAGGAAGAACCCGGCAACATGGGTGCGTGGCGCTACCTTCGCGTGCGCTTCGGGGATAGGCTCTTCGGCCGGCAGGCCTTCCACGGCATTCATCGCAAGGATTCGGCGAGTCCGGCGACGGGCTCTCATTCTTCGCACGCCTACGAGCAGGAAGAAATCCTGCGCAAGGCATTCTCGTGAGTCGTCATTCCAACGATCGCGCACCTTTGATCGAAGGAGGCTGAGGCGGATGGCCGTCGAGCTCAAAGTGCCCTCGCTCGGTGAGTCGATCACCGAAGTCATGATCGGCACCTGGTACAAGAAGGAAGGCGATCTCGTCGGCCGCGACGAGCCCGTCGTGGAAATCGAAACCGACAAGACGACGGTAGACCTGCCGGCGCCCGCGCCGGGAGTCGTCGCGCGGATCCTCAAGAAGAAGGGCGAGATCGCTCAGGTTGGCGAAGTCGTCGGCTATCTCGAGGAGAAGGGCGCGCTCGCGAGCGCTCGTCCCGCCGCGGAGGTTCCGGCCGAGCCGGCCGCTAGCGCGCCGCCCGCGACGAAGGCTCCCGCTCCCGAAACCGCCCCGCCGAAGGGCGCTCCGTCCGCGCCTCCCGCGGCGGCGCCTGCGGCGGACCAGGGAGCCCGCCCGGCCGCGGGTGACGATGCGCGGGTCATGCCGGCCGCGCGGCGCCTCATGGCGGAGCACGGTCTCTCGGCCGCCGACGTGACCGCGAGCGGTCCTGGGGGCCGCATCCTCAAGGAGGACGTGCAGCGCCACGTCGCGGGCGCGAAGCCCGCGCCGGCGACGGCGCCCGCCGCGGCGGTTCCCGCGTCGCCCGCGGTCTCGGCGCACGCCGTCGCCTCCGCGCTCGAAGAAGGGCGCCTCGAGGAGGTCGTGCCCATGACGCTCATCCGCCGGCGCATCGCCGAGCGGCTCGTCATGTCGCAGCAGTCTTCAGCGCTGCTCACGACCTTCAACGAGATCGACATGTCGACGCTGCTCGCGCTGCGTGCGCGGCACCAGCCGGCGTTCCAAGAGCGCTACGGGATCAAACTCGGGCTGATTTCCTTCTTCGTGAAGGCGGCGATCGATGCGCTGAAGCTGGTGCCCGAAGTGAACGCCGAGATCCGCGGCACCGACATCGTCTACAAGAACTACTACGACATCGGCGTCGCGGTCGGCGGCGGGCGCGGGCTCGTCGTACCCGTCATCCGCGGAGCCGACCGCCTCAGCTTCGCCGAGGTCGAGCTCACGCTCGCCGACCTCGCGCAGCGCGCCAAGAACAACACGCTGCAGGTCGAAGAACTGCAGGGCGGTACCTTCACGATCAGCAACGGCGGCATCTACGGCTCGCTCCTCGCCACGCCGATCGTCAATCCACCGCAGACGGGCATCCTCGGCATGCACGCGATCAAGGATCGCGCCGTCGTCGTCGACGGCCAGGTCGTGGCGCGGCCGATGATGTACGTGGCGCTGACCTACGATCACCGGATCATCGACGGCCGCGAGGCGGTGACGTTCTTGAAGCGCGTCAAGGAGTGCGTCGAGGACCCCGCGCGCATTCTTCTGGAGGTGTGACCATGGCCCGGACCGTACAACACGAGATGGTCGTCATCGGCGGTGGCCCGGGAGGCTACGTCGCGGCGATTCGCGCGGCCCAGCTCGGCCTCGACGTCGCCTGCGTCGAACGCGAGAAGCAGCTCGGCGGCACCTGCCTGCGCGTGGGGTGCATCCCCTCGAAGACGCTTCTGGAGTCGAGCGCGCTCTACCACGAGGCGCGGTCGAAGAACTTCGCGAATCACGGCATCAAGGTCGACAACGTCACGCTCGACCTCGCGCAGATGATGAAGCGTAAAGAGAAAGAAGTCCGCGCCCTCTCGACGGGCGTGACCGGGCTCTTCAAGAAGCGCAAGGTCACGTCGTACACGGGACACGCGCGCTTTCTCGAGCCGGCGCGTCTCGCCGTCGAAGGCGAAGGCGAGACGATCGAGATCCAGGCGAAGCACGTGATCATCGCGACGGGCAGCAAATCCGCGTCTCTGGCGGGGGTCACGCTCGATGGCGACCGCATCGGCACGAGCACCGAAGCGCTCGAGTACGCGGAAGTCCCGAAGCGGCTCGTCGTGATCGGTGCCGGCGCAATCGGACTGGAGCTGGGATCGGTGTGGTCGCGGCTCGGCGCCCAGGTGACGGTGCTCGAGTATCTCGATCGCGTCTTGCCCGGCATCGACGCTGAGATCGCTGCCGAGGCGCAGAAGATCTTCGCGAAGCAGGGGCTCGATTTCCAACTCGGCGTGCGCGTCACGGGAGCGCGCATCGACGGTGACGAATGCGTCGTTCAACTCGCGGACGACCGTCCCGAAGTGCGCTGCGATCGCGTGCTCCTGGCCGTG
>CAZPJJ010000411.1:0-3971 GCA_964586535.1 uncultured Acidobacteriota bacterium
GGCGTACGGGCATAATCCCCGCCATGGTGGCGCGCTTTCTCATCGACACTCTCGAACTGGTTCTCGCCGTGCTCGACCGGCTCGGACTTCTCTCGCGCGGCCGCGTCTGGCATCGCGATCGGATCGTGCGCCGCGTTTCGAAGCTCTTCGAGTCCCGCCCCGCGCCGCCACCCGCTCCCGAAACCCGCCACGCGACCTGCCCCGCGTGCCGGGCGTTCATTTCGCGGGAAGAAATCAACTGCCCCCGCTGCGGCGCCGACGTACGGCGCGGCCGCAGAGCGCTTGGCTTGGCCGTGGGCGCGCTCGTCACGCCGGCGATGGGATCGGCGTCGACGACGCTGTCTGCCGCGATCATCACGATCTTCATCGCCTGCGCGGTCGCCGCGGGAGGATTCGCCTCTTTCCTCTCGCTCCCCATCGAACAGCTCTACCGGCTCGGCGGCATGGTCCCGTTTCGCTACGCGGACTTCTCGTGGTGGCGGCTCGTCACGGCGATCTTCCTGCACGGCGGCATCACGCACGTCTTCTTCAATGCCTACGCGCTCTCGCTCGTCGGCCCCCGCGTCGAGGAGGAAATCGGCACCCGCCGCTTCCTCGTACTCTTCATGCTCACGGGCGTCGCCGGCTTTCTCGCATCGGCGGCGATCGGGCGTGCCATCTCGGTGGGCGCCTCGGGTGCCATCTTCGGGCTGATCGGCTTCGGCCTCGCCTACGGCCACTTCACGTCCGACCTCTCCCTCCGCGCGGACATGACGCGCTGGGCGCTCATCGGCTTCCTGCTCATCCCCCTGCTCAGTTTCGCGCTGGGGATGAACGTCGATCATGCCGCCCACGCCGGGGGCTTCCTCGCAGGCCTCCCCTTCGGGACGCTCGTCCGCGGTCCGGTCGCGAGGCCGCGGCCCCTCCGCGAGCGCCTCTGGGCCGCCGCGGCGATCGTCGCGGGGCTTCTTCCGCTGGTGAGCTTCGCGCTCGCGATCGCGACCGCCCTCAAGGACGTCTGACAGGCGGAGCCTGTTCAGTTTCCGAACACCTCGCGACGATTCCGTGTTCGCATCGAGCCCCCCGCGGGGCCGGTTTCCGTGTTCCCGAGGCGCTGTCTGTTTCGTCGCTTGCCGCGTTCGGCCCGAAAACCATATTCGCCTTCGGGGTCTTCCCCTAAGGAGAACGGGTCGTGCGCCATGCCACAGCTTTGATCGCGGTCCTGCTCGCCCTCGGAGCGGGCACCCCCAGCACCATTCCCAACGACGACGGCACCGGCGGTGCCCAGGGCGTTCCGTTCCGGCAGATGGACGCGCGCCCGGTCGTGGCCCTCCATGAGATTCCCCGCGCGACGGACGCGCCTTTCCTGACGGTCTCCGGCATCGTGTTCTCGCGGTCGCCGGTCGAGGGCGTCTCGATCGGCGATCGTGCCGCGATGATCCGCCCGGCCGAGCCGGAGGATCTCGTTCGCCTCGAGCGCGCTCCCCGCGGAGCCGCCGAGTTCCCCTTCCGCACCTACTTCGAGGTCCCTGACGCCTCCCTGAGCGAGTCGGGCGAAAACGGCCTCGTCGTGCGCGCGCGAACCGTCGACGGGCGGGAATCCAACCTGCACCGGGTCTCCGTGATCCGCACCACCAAGAAGCAGGCAGCGAAGTAGGCCCGATCGCGCCGTCGTTCGCCCGAACGGGGCGCGCTCGCTCCAAGCAAGGACGGATCGTCGATGAATGAACGTACGAAAGAACGGGGCGCCGCGCGCGGCGTTCTGATGCTCGCGATACTCGCCAGCGCCGCCGCGCTCTTGGGACTCTCGTTCATGCGAGGCGAGGGGCTCGTCTTGATGCTCTCGCGCGCGATCACGAAGTTCACGATTCCGATGAACTCCGCGATCATGTTCGCCTTCGCGGTGATCATCGCGCTCGTCGTCAGCCTCTTCCTGCACTACTACCTCTTCGAACTCAAGGACGACAAGGTCTACGACCGGGCCCGAGCAGCGAAGGTCGCGCAGGAACTTCACGCGGTCGACCGTCCGCCCGCCGAGCGCGTGACCGCGGCCCGCAAGATGCTCGAGGGCGATTCGACGATATTCGGCCACGTCCTGCGGCGCTTTCTCTCCGAGAACGGCTTCTCGGCCGAATGTCCGGGCAAGGTCTGGCAGGGCATTCAGGACGAGGAATTCGACCGCGTAAAGCGCAACCTCATGTACTTCGCGCTCGCCTCCGTGCTCTCGCCGGCGCTCGGCTTCCTCGGCACGGCGGTCGGCATGGTCGCCGCCTTCTACGAGATCTCGACTCAGGATCAGGTGACTCCGGCGATGCTCGCGACCTCGATCCAGATCGCGCTCATCACGACAGTCGTCGGTCTCGTGATCAAGACGGTCTCGATGATGCTCAAGACGATGCTCATTCACTCCATCGGACGGCGCGAAGACCAGGTGACGGTGGCCTACCAACAGCTCATCGAGCGCTGAGGAGGCCGCCGTGAAGAAGCTCGACTCGCATTCATTCGATCTCGAGGACGGCTTCGAAGGCGCCGTCGACATCGTCTTCCTGCTGCTGATCTTCTTTTTCGTCGCGTCGTCCTTCGATCGCACGGTGATCGAAAAGCTCGTCCTGCCGACGCGCGACGCCGATCGTTCGGTGGCCGTCGTTCGCGACGAGCGCAAGCGGCTCGACATCACGATCTATGAGGATTCGCGCATCACGATCGATCGACGGGAGGTCGTCATCGAGGATCCCAACTCGGTCGACGCCTACCGTTCGGTAGGGGACGCGATCGAGGCCTGGATCGGCGACAAGATGCCCGAGACCGCCTTCGAGCGAGCCGTCGAACGCGTCGACGTGTTCGTCACGACCGATCGCAAGTCATACGCAGGCGCGGCGCTGAACGTGATCATGGCCTGTCTCGATCGCGGGATCACGCCGCAGGTGATCTTCGAGGAGTCGCAGGCGCCTTCACGATGAAGAGCCCTCGCCAGGAGCAGTCCCGCGAGTCGCTGATGCGCTGCTTCAGCGTCTCGCTCGCCGTCGTCACGAGCTTGATGCTCGTGCCGGCGAGCTGGATTCCATTAAAGCGCGTCAAGGAAGAGCCGCCCGAGCCCAAGCCCCGTCCGATCGAGATCGTCCGCGTTCCTCCCGAGACGCTTCCGCCCCCGCCGCCCTTGCCGCCGAGGCCGAAGCCCCGCCCCAAGCCCGAGCCCGAGAAGGTCGTACAGCGCGAGCCGGAGCCCGAGCCCGAGCCGGTCAAGCCGCTCTTCGAGCCCGAGGTTCCGGAGATCGAAGTTCCCCGCGAGAAGCGCGTGGAACGCCGCGACGAGATCCGCGCTCAGGACATGCTCAACGTCCGCCTCACCGAGGTGACGCCGGACGTCGACGTTCCGCGGGAGCAGCGCCAGACGCAGCAACCGAAGCTCAAAGTGACCGACCAGCAGACGCCGCGGGTCGCGAAGACGCTCGAGCCGACCGCGGTCGCCGTGCCCAAGGCCGTGCCCCGCGACAATCGCGTCACCGAAGTCGCGGTCGCATCGATCACGAAGCAGAGCTATCACGACGCCGAGGCGCCCGATGTCGAAGTCGCCACGCCTCGGGCGGCGACCCGGTCGGCGCCGACGCCGTCCCCGCTGCCTCCGTCGCAGCAGCTCCGCACGGGCGTGGCTCTTTCCAAGACGACGAACGCCCCTGCCGTGGATCTCCCGAGCGGGAATACCTCCAAACCGCAGCGGGCCGCGCCCGTCGCGGTCTCGGGAGCCTTCACGGGTTCCCGCGTCACCTACGACAAGAATCCCGGCAACGCGAGCGAAGTCGCGATTCCGACCCCGCGCGCCTCGAACGCGAATGGCGCGGCGCCGGCTATCGCCGTCGCGGAGGGGGGGAGCGCGGGCCTCAAGTACAGCGCGGCCCCGTCCGATGCGCCTACCGGAAAGGCCGGACAGGCTCGGGGCACGGCGGGTCTGGAGCGGCTCGAGCAGGTTCGCTCGGCCCTGGCCCGACGCTACG
>CAZPJJ010000412.1:0-3970 GCA_964586535.1 uncultured Acidobacteriota bacterium
GCGACTTAGAGGGACAGGCGACTTAGGGTGCCTGTCCCTCTAAGTCGCCTGTCCCCGTATCTCGACTGTCCCCAGGGGGGAGGGGGTGTTAGCGGCGCCCGCCGCCGCCGCCGCCGCGGGAGCCTCGGGAGCCAGCGCCGGTGCCGCCGCCGGTGCCGGCTTCGTGAGTGCGGAGTCGTTGGCGGTCGGGTGTGCCGTCGCCGCTGCCGTCGCGCAGGCGCGTCTGCGAGCGCGTGACGGTGCCGGACTGGGCGTTCTTCTCGATCGTCTCGCCGGTGCGCCGCACTTTCATCGAGCGCATCTGCTTTTTCGCCATCACGGCATCGCCCTGCGTCGCGGTGCCGGGCGCGTCGGCCGCGCCGCTCTTCTCGACGCGCGCGCGGATGCGGTCGCCGGCGCGGACGCAGTCGACGCATTCTCCAGCACGCCAGCCGTCGATGACGAGCGTTTCGCCGCGGCGCGTGCGCACGTGGAGTTGCGTCGTCTCGCCCTGGTTCTCGATGCGCACGACTTCGCCGGTCACGACTTCGGTGTCGCCGGCTTCGGTCTGCGCCCAAGCGGCGCAGCCGGCTCCGAGGAGAGCGACGATGCCGAGCGCGGCGAGGGTGGTGAGGACGTTCCGGTTCGCGTTCACGTTCATGAGGGCCTCCTTTCGCCCGAGAACCCTCCAGCACGACGCATGCCACGCGAAAAGCGGCCCGCGGCGCCTCCTGCGCAGCGATTTCGACGAAATCGTCGAACGCAACGTGCCGCGCCCGGCAACTTTCGTCCGTCGACGGCGCCGGCCGTGCTTGCGACGGCTCCCGCGGCATTTCCTTCCGTGGCGCGCCCGTGCCTTTGCACCAAGCACGCCCATGGCAGCGAAAGCCTGCGATGACAACGACGTGCGTCGCTGCCGCCGAACTCACGACGGCGGGGCCACATCGTTCGCACGCTGGCGCGACGCTCATGGCACGTTGCCTGCATTCGCCTCCGTCGCGCCCCGCACGCAGCGGCCGCGCGCACGGAGGTATCGCATGCGTCGCTCGTCGTCCTTGACCGTCGCCGTTTCGCTCTTCACCCTTGCCGCGACCCTCGCTCTGCCCTCGCTCGCCGCGCCGCCGGCCCGCGAGCGCTGTCCCTATCCCGGCGGTCTCACCGAACTGCTCGCCGAGCTTCCCGCCGAATCCGTCGATGAAGCCGAGGCGCGCTGGCTCGCGCACATGCGCGAAGAGGAAAAGGTCGCCCGCGACGTCTACACGGCGCTCGACGACGTCTGGGGCCTCCGCATCTTTTCGAACATCGCGCGCGCCGAGCAGCAGCACTTCGAGTCCGTCCTCGTCGTTCTCGACAAGTACGACCTCGCCGATCCCGCCGCGGGACTCGCGCCCGGCGTCTTCGCCGATCCCGCGCTGCAGAGCCTGCACGACACGCTGCTCGCCCGTGGCTCGCAGTCGCTCGTCCTCGCGCTTTCCGTCGGCGCGCTCATCGAGGAAACCGACATCGCCGACTTGCAGCGCGCGATCGCCGAGACCGTCAACGAAGACATCGCGACGCTCTACCAGAACCTGCTCAAGGGATCGCGCAATCACCTGCGCGCCTTCGACGAACTTCTCGCGGCCAACGGCGTCGATTACGCGGCCACGATGCTCACCCAGGCCGAGTACGACGCGATCGCGGACTCCGCGAAGGAGCAGGGCCTCGTCGACGCGCATGGCGAGCCCGTTCCGGGCTGCGGTCCCGCTGGACAGGGACGCGGCTCGAGGCAGGGCGGCCGGCGGCCGGGTCGCGGCCTGCGCTGATCCCGTCTCACCCGCCCCCGGCCGCGCCGGTTGGTCTCGCGAGATGGTGGGTCTATAACTGCGGCGGCCCGCGCAATCCATGCGCGTGGCGCCGCATCTTGCCGCGTCGTCCACCTCGGGAGGTCGTTTGTCCCGCATCGCCATGGCCCTGGCCTGTGTCTTCGCCGCGCTCGCGGCGCCTGCCTCGACCGGCGCCCTCGCCTCCGACGCACCCGAGCGCTTCGCCGAGGCGATCCGGCTCGCCCGCGATCGCGCCCCGTGGCTGGCGCGAGAGCGCGCGACCATCGACGAGCGCGTAGCCGAGGCCCGCGCCACCGGCAGCGGATTCGCACCCTATGTGGAGGTGCAGCGCGAAGGCCTCTCGGCGGACCTCGACAATGAGGCCAACGCGCAGACCATCACGCGCTTCGGATCCACCTTCCTCATGCCGGGGACGGCGCGTCGCGCGCGCGATCTCGGCGCCGCCGCGACCGAGTACAGGAGCGCCGCTCACGAGCGCGCCGCGCTCGAACTCGGCGCGGACGTCGCGCGCGCGTGGATCGATCTCGCGGCTCGCGAGGACGAGCGCGCGATCTACGAACAGCAGCGCACGCGCATCGACCGCGCCGTGGCCATCGCCGAGGCACGCCTCGCCGTCGGCGAGATCCCGGGGACGGAGCTCGTCCAACTTCAGCTCGAGCAGGCGCGGCTGGCAGCGCTCGTCGCGCGGCAGGACGGCGAACGCGCGGAGCGCGTCGCGGCTCTCATCGCGCGCGCCGGTGGTGACGTGCCGCGGCCGCGGCAAGGCGATCTGCGCGAGATCGCGGCGGCGAACGGCGGTGCCGTCCCCTCGCTCGCGGATCTGCTCGTCATGGTCGAGGCCGGGCCCGCCGGGCGCACGCTGCGGAGCGGCGCCGCACTCGAGGCGGGCGCGAGCGAGATCGCGCGGCGCACGCGCTACGGGCTTCCCGAGGGCGAGGTCGAGTGGGAGCGCGTGCCCGCGATTGACGGCGCCGACTCCTTCGACGCCTTCGGCTTTCGCATCGCCGTGCCGCTGCCCTTCGGCGCGAGAGGACGCGAGGAGGGAGCGCGCGCGGCCGCCCGCGCGCGCGCGGCAGAATCGATGCGCGCGCACGAACTCGCGCAGCTCCAGGCGAGCATCGAGGGCGATCTCGTGCAGCTCGATGCGGCTCGCGAGCGGCTTGCCGCCATCGGACGCATCGTCGGCAGGCTGCCGCTCACCGAGCAAGCGCTCGCCGAGCAGCATCGCCTCGGTGCGATTTCCTACGTCGAGTACATCGACGGCTTGAACAGGCTCGACGGCGTGCTGCTCGAGGAGATCGCCGCGCACCACGATGCTCTCGCCGCCCGCGTCGGCCTCTGGACGGCGACCGGTTCCGCGGAACTTCTGCCCGTCACCGCTCGTCTCGAGGAGAGGGCTCCATGAACTCCGTTTCTCGCTTCGGTGTCGCCGTGGCCGTCGTTTCGCTGGTCCTGGCCGCCGCTCCCGTCGAGCGCATCGTGACGCTCGATCCCGCGTCGCAGGCGCGCGCCGGAATCATCACGCGACCCGTGCTCGTGCGCGCCTTCGGCGATGCGCTGCCCGTGGTCGGCGAGATCGTCCGCGCGCCCGGCGCGACCGTCACGGTGCGCACGATCGTCGATGGGCGTGTCGTCGCGATCGAGGCCAAACCAGGCGAACGCGTGCGTGCCGGCGACCCGCTGCTGCGCATCCATTCGCACCAGGTGCAAAAGATGGAGGGCGACTTCATCGAGGCGCGCGACAGTCTTCGCCTCGCCGAGGCGCGCGTCGCGGCCGGCGAGGAACTGCTCGCCGTCGAAGGAATCTCGCGGATCGCCGTCGAGCAGCGCAGGCAGGAGGTGCTCGCGGCGCGGTTGCACTACGATCGGGCGCATCACGAACTTGTCGATGTCGGTTACACCGAGGGCGAAGCCGAAGGCGTGCTCCATCGCGAGCCCGATGGCTACCTGACGCTGCGCGCACCCGCGGCGGGAGCGGTTCTCTCCCTCGGAGTCGAGGAGCACGCTTGGTTTCGAGCCTTCGATCCGCTGGTGGTCCTCGGCGATCCCGCCGCCGTCGAAGTGCAATTGCAGATCAACCCGAACGATGCGCCGCGTGTGGCCGCGGGCGACGCCCGTTTGCGCTGCAGGCGGCCGGCGACGACGTCGAAGCGCTCGAGTCCGCGCAC
>CAZPJJ010000413.1:0-3954 GCA_964586535.1 uncultured Acidobacteriota bacterium
CACCCCCACACGGAATCCGGACGCGGGGAATCCCACCACCCCCACACGGAATCCGCGCGCGGGGAATCCCACCACCCCCACACCGAATCGGGGCGCGATGATTGGCACCTCGATACGAGATCCGCGCGCCACTTCGCGCCCCCGCGTCAACCTTCGCCCGCGTGCCCCGTCTTGCACGGCACTGGGAGGATCCATGGGACGGTCGGTCTTCGCGTTCGTACTGGCGTGCATCGCATCGCTGTTGCTCGCCCCCACGACGTTCGCGCAGACCGCGCTCGAGGCGTGGCACGCGCACGGGCAGACTTGGCTGGTCTGGGTGGACGACCAGGGCCTCGGCCCGGCCGAGACCTACGATGTCTACCGCTCGTCGTCGCCGATCACGGATCTCTCCTCCGCGACTCTCGTCGGCCAGGTGCTCCCCGCGGATTGGCGCGCCGTGCGTCTGGATCTCATCGACGACGCCGACCGGACATGGACGATCCCCGACGGCCAGGGCGGCGCGCGCACGCTGCGGGCGATCGAGGCGCTCTTCGTCTACACGCCGCACGAGGCGATCGACGAGTACTTTGCGGTCGTCGCGCACGGCGAGACGAACGTGGGACCGGGCAACTCGACCGGGCCGGTCGCGCAGACGCTCGATCCGGTGATCTGCCACGCGCAGGCGACGGGGACGACCGAGACGGGCTACGCGTTCACGGTATACGCGCACTGGGTCGACGGGCGCGCGGATCACGAGAGCGGCCGGGCGGACTACCCGGTGATGGGCAACGCCTCGGCGAACGGCACGGGTCATGTCTTCGCGGTCTACGAACCGCTCGGGGGCAGGCCACCGGGGCTGCTGCCCGCGGTGCTCCAGTTTCACGGCGGCAAGGGCAGCTACGTGGGCTGGGAGCCGGGACGCGGCTCGCAGGCCTCCCAGATCGACAACGTCGTCGACGGCGGCTTCGTCGTCGCGCTCGACGACGCGCTGCAGGTGGTGAAGGACACGATCCTCGGCGTGCGCGCCACGACCGAGAACACGCGCTGGTTCGGCACGTGGAACGCCTACGACCGCTTCGTCGTCCCCACCACCGACCCGCCGGACGACGCGCTCGTCGTGGACTACACGCAGCGCCGCGTGCGCTTCATCATCCTCTGGCTGCGCGCGAATCTCCCGATCGACTCGGCCCGCGTCGGCCTGATGGGCCACTCGATGGGCGCGCTCGCCACGTCGTTCCTCACACGCCACTACCCCGAGCTCTTCAGCGCGGGCACGGCGTTCGAGCCGCCGTACTACGAGGGCGGCAATCCCTTCAATCGCTACATGCAGGGCAGCACCGAGCAGAATCTGCTCACCAATCTGCCGGGGCCGACGCGGCTGACGGATTTCTACCGCCCGAGCACGCTGCTGCCGGGCACGGGATCGCTTCCCTTCGTGCGCATCATCTGGGGCCGCAACGACCCGACGCTCGTGTGGGACGAGGGCAACGGCATCAACGTCCCCGACGCGATGGCCGGCCTCGACGCGATCCGCCGCGGCCATCACGTGTATTGGGACGAGCGCGTACACACGGTCGACGAATGGGAGGGCCGATTCGTCGGTTCGCCGCGGCACTCGGCCAACGAGATCGCGCGCCATCGCGCGAATCGCTCGTTTCCCGCGATCAGCGACGACGACCACGACGAAGCGCCGGGGCGCCAGCCCGATCCAGGAGCGGGGCCGATCACGGACGGCGATCCGTGGGGCACGTGGGGCGGTTACTTCGATTGGGAGCTCTCGAGCATCGAGGACACGGCGGACGCCTGGGCGGCGACGATCTTCCTCGTCGGCGGCTCGCCCTTCGCGGCGGACATCGCCCCCAGCGCGAGCGCCATCGCGACGGTCACGCCACGGCGCCTGCAGAGCTTCGCGCCCGCGCCGCTCGCGCCGCTCTATTTCACGCTCCGCGACGCTGCAGACGAAACGCTTCGCCAGCATGGCCCCGTCGCCGCGGACGCCGAGGGAGTCGTGTCGATCGAGGCGCTCGTGGTTCCGCGAGATCCTGAGCGCGTCCGGCTGCGCGTGACACCCGCGCGCGACGACGACGCCGATGCACGCGATGCGCAAATCGACTGCGACGACACGAACGCGAGCGTCTGGGCGACGCCTGGCGAGGTCGTGGAGCTCGCGTTGCTTCCCGACACGGTGACGCTCGCGTGGCAAGAGCCAAGCGCACCCGGCGCCCTTGCGGACGCGATCCGCTACGACGTGCTGCGCGCCACCGGACCCGCCGCGTTCGACGAGGCGGCGTGCGTCGTCTCCGACGAAGGCCCCGCCCGCGAAGCCGTCGATATCGACGTTCCGCTCGGGGGCGCGGCGTTCTTCTACTTGGTGCGCGCGCGCAACGCCTGCCCCGCAGGCCTCGGCACGCTCGGCTCGACAAGCGCGGGGATCCCTCGCACGGGGCGCGCGTGTCCCTGAGGCCCCGGGCTACGCCGCGCGCGACGGGCGGCCGAAGCGCACGGTGCCGTAGCCGACGAGCAGGCCCATCAGCGCGCCGGGCAGCATGACCTTCCAGTACATTGACGGGTCGCCGTAGTGCGTCGCGTTGAGGTGCGCAACGATCCCGGCGAAGACGAGCGCGACGCCGACCCCCACCGCGATGCCGAAGCCGATCGAGCCCGTCCGGCGCGCGACGAAGCCCGTGATCAGCCCGCCCACGAGACCCTTGAAGCTCGAGCCGATGATGATGCCGAGGAGCTCGCCGCGCAGCTCCGGCGCGGAGAAGTAGGCCGTGGCCCCGTCGAAGATTCCGATCACCGCACCCAAAATCAGTCCCAGCAATGGTCGATTCATGACTCCCTCCTCGTGATCAGCTCACATCCTTCCATCCCGCGTCGGCGCCGATTCCTTTGCGCGCCCCGCGTAAAAAAGTCACCTCCCGCCCCACCACAGGATCAGCGCCCGAACGACGACGTAGGCGGCCACCAACAGGAAGGGCGTCCGGTGGCGGTGGACGAAGCGCGCGGCGCGCTCGACGGCCGACTCGGGATGCGCCGCGACGGATTGGCCGTCCTGGTAGCGCAGGATGTCCTGGGCGAGCGCCCCTGCGTCCGGATAGCGATCTTCGGGACGCTCCGCGCGGGCCTTGTCGCGGATCGCGCGGAGCCGGCGGTCCGGTGCGTGGTCAGCGATGAGCTCCGCGAGAATCGTCCCGAGCGCCGCCACATCCGCGCGCGCATCGACGGCGAGCATATCGCCGCGCTCCTGCTCGGGCGCCATGTACCCGGGTGTGCCGAGCACGGATCCCGGCTGCGTCACCGACTCCGGCCGGGGGCCGGCAGCAGGGCGCCCAGCGCCATCGCCATCGTCATCATCGTCGTGTCCGTCGTCGTCCTCCTCCTCAGCGCCGATGACCTTCGCGACGCCCCAATCCATGACAAGCACCTCGCCAAATGCGCCCACCATCACGTTGGCGGGTTTCAAATCGCGATGCACGACGCCCCGCGCGTGCGCGAAGGCGACGGGCTCGCAGAGGCGCGCGAAGAGGCGCAGCCGCTCGCCGAGTCCGTCGAGACCGCGTGCGTGATCGTCGAGTCGGTCGCCACGCACGAGTTTCATCGCGTACCAGACGCGGCCGTCCGGAAGCGTCCCCACGTCGTGGATCGGCACGATGCCCGGATGCTCGAGCCGCGCGAGGATGCGCGCCTCGCGCTCCATGCGGCGCAGCGCCGACGCCCCGTGCGCGTGCGGCGCGAGGACCTTCCACGCGACGTCGCGACCGAGAGCGCGGTCCCGCGCCCGGTGGACGACGCCCATGCCACCCTCGCCGATGACCTCGCCGATCTCGTAGCGCTCGTCCGACGCGACCCACCCGCGCGCGACGTCGCGCAGCCGCCGCATCGCGTCGTCCGAGAGGCGCATCACCGTGGGTCCTCGCCGAGCAGCGCGCGGAGCTCCGAGCGAAACTCCTCGTCGGTGGCGCAGATCGCGCG
>CAZPJJ010000414.1:0-3903 GCA_964586535.1 uncultured Acidobacteriota bacterium
GGCTCGGGCGACCGGGGCGCCGCATCCGCGAGGCTTTGCGCGGTCGCCATCGACGGAGCGAAGACCGCCACGATCGAGGCGACGAAGACAACCGAGAGCAGGTGCCGCAGCATCGCGGGCTCCAGCGCGGCCGAGGCCGCCAACTCCCCGTGCTTCGATCGATACAGCGAGACTAACGAGTCGTCAACGAAGCGTTTCCAAAGAGGACGAGCATGGCTCGACGCGAAGGACCGCGAACGCCGGTTCTTCTACAATGCGCGTCATGTTCCGCTCACTACTCGTCGCCAATCGTGGCGAGGTCGCGACGCGCATCGCGCGCACGTGTCATCGCCTGGGGATCCGTCCGATTGCCGTCCACAGCGAAGCCGACGCCGGCGCGCCATGGTTGGCGGCGTTCGATCGCACGGTCTGCGTGGGCCCCGGCCGTCCGGGGCTCTCGTATCTCGATCAAGAGCGCATCCTTCAGGCCGCGATCCAGACGGATTGCCAGGCGATCCATCCGGGCTGGGGATTCCTCGCCGAGAACGCGCTCTTCGCGACGCGCGTGAAGCAGTTGCAGATCGCCTGGGTCGGCCCTCCGCCGCGCGCGATTCGACTCATGGGCGACAAAGTGCTCGCGCGCATCACGGCGCAGGAATCGGGCCTGCCGACGATTCCCGGCAGCGAGGGCTTGCTCCAAGACGCCGACGAAGCCGCGCGCCTCGCCGACGCGATGGGCTACCCCGTCTTGCTCAAGGCGACCGCCGGCGGCGGCGGCAAGGGCATGCGCGCCGTACGCGCCGCCGCCGAGCTGCGCGACGCGTTCGCCGAGGCCTCGCGCGAAGCCGAAGCGGCGTTCGGCAACGCCGGGCTCTATCTCGAGAAGCTGATCGAGCGCGGCCGGCACATCGAGTTCCAGATCCTCGCGGATGGATTCGGTAACGCGGTGCATCTCGGCGAACGCGAGTGCTCCGTGCAGCGCCGCCATCAAAAGCTGGTCGAAGAGGCGCCGAGTCCGGTGATCGACGAGACGACGCGCCGCGAGTTCGGCGCGCTCGTCGCGAACGCGGTCGCGCGCATCGGCTATCAGGGCGCGGGGACGGTCGAGATGCTGCGCGACGAGTCCGGGCACCTCTACTTCATGGAGATGAACACGCGCCTGCAGGTCGAACACCCGGTCACCGAGATGATCACGGGATTCGACATCGTCGAACACCAGTTGCGTATCGCCGCCGGCGAGCCGCTCGCCTTCGACCAAGCGGCGGTGTCGTGGAGCGGCCACGCCATCGAGGCCAGGATCAACGCCGAGGATGTCTTCGAGGACTTCCGCCCCGCGCCAGGACACATCGAGCGCTTCGACTTCCCCGCCGACCGCGGGCCGGGCACGATCCGAGTCGACACGCACGTCGCGGCGCCCTGCGGCATCCCGCCCTTCTACGACTCGTTGATCGCGAAGGTGATCGCGCACGGCGCGGATCGCCCCACCGCCATCGAGACGCTCACGCGTTCGCTGCGCGACGCCGACGTCGCGGGCGTTCCGA
Source organism: uncultured Acidobacteriota bacterium (assembly GCA_964586535.1). Lineage (GTDB taxonomy): Bacteria > Acidobacteriota > Polarisedimenticolia > J045 > J045 > CAZPJJ01. The sequence continues at coordinate 1,521 of CAZPJJ010000414.1, forward strand.
CGACGATCCCCGCGCACCTCGCCGTCCTCGGCGACGAGCGCTTCCGCAGCGGCCGCTACGACACGACTCTCGCGGCCTCCCTCACGCTCGAGCGCCCGGCGCGGGAGTCCTGACATGGCCAAGATCTCGCTGCATCCGATCGGGACGCCGCTGCCAGCCGACGCCGCGTCGCGCTCTCGTGCCGCTCTCGCGCCGCTCGAGGCGCGGCTCGACGAGAGCCGCGCCGTCGTGCGCGCGGGCTGGGGACCGAAGTACGCCGAACGCGTGCATGCCAAGGGCAAGCTCACGACGTGGGAGCGTCTCGAGCGCCTGATCGATCCCGGCACGGCCCCGCTGGCGGTCGGCACGCTCGTCAACGAAGGCGACACCTTCGGCCCCGACGGTCGCACCTCTCCGGGCGCGGGCGTCGTGACGGCGTTCTGCCGCGTCGCCGGCCGCTATGTGATGGTCATCGCCAACGACAACACCGTGGCGTCGGGATCGTGGTGGCCTCGCACTCCCGAGAAGATCGAGCGCGCGCAGGAGATGGCGCTGCGCCTGCGCTTGCCGGTCGTCTATCTCGTCGATTGCTCGGGGCTCTTTCTGCCCGAGCAGGCGAAGACCTTTCCGGGGCGCACGGGCGCGGGCGCGATCTTCAAGATGAACTCGCGCCTCTCCGCCGAAGGGGTGCCGCAGATAGCGGGCGTTTTCGGCGACTGCATCGCCGGCGGCGGTTACATGCCGATCATCAGCGACGTCGTCTACATGACGGAGCAGGCGTACATGGTGATCGCCGGCGCCGCGCTCATCCGCGGCGCAAAGGCGCACACGATCACGTCGCTCGATATCGGCGGCCCCGACGTTCACGTGCATCTCTCGGCCTGCGCGGACTTCCGCGTGCCGGACGACGAGGTCTGTCTCGCGCGCATCCGCACCGAGATCGAGAGCCTCCCGACGACGGCGATCGACTACTACCGGCGCGGTTGGGAAGCCGCCCCGCCGCGCTTCGACGCCCAGGAACTGGGCGCGTGCTTCCCGCCCGACTACCGGCACGTCTACGAGATGCGCCAGGTGATCGCGCGCCTGACGGACGACTCGCTCTTCCGCGAGGTGTTCACCGAAGTCGGCCCCGAGATGATCTGCGGGGTCGGGCGCGTTTCCGGTCTGTGGCTGGGCTTCATCGCCAACAATCCGCAGCTCACCGACCATCCGCAGCTCGCGCGCGAGAAGCGCCCGGGAGGCATCCTTTACCGCGACGGCATCGCCAAGATCAGCCAGTTCTCGCGCGCCTGTAACGACGACGGGATCCCGCTCGTGTGGCTGCAGGACATCTCGGGATTCGATATCGGCTATGAAGCCGAGAAGGTGGGCCTGCTGGGCTACGGCTCGTCGTTGATCTACACCAACAGCACGAATCGCGTGCCGATGCTGACGGTCCTGCTTCGCAAGGCATCGGGAGCGGGCTACTACGCGATGGCCGGCATGCCCTACGACCCCGTCATCCAGCTCGCGACGCCCTTGACGCGCTTGGCCGTGATGGAGGGCCGGACGCTCGCGATCGGGGCCTTCCGCACCAAGCTCGACGAGAACTTCGAGATCGCCGCGACGAACGAAGACGAGCGTGCGCACATCGCGAAGGGCATGAAGGAAGTCGAGGACCAGATCACGCGCGACATGGATCCCCACGCCTCCGCGCGCCAGATGGACGTCGACGAAGTCGTGCATTTCGGCGAGGTACGCACGTGGCTCGAGGCGTGGGCCGAGATGACCTACCAGAGCATCGGCTATCGGACGATCCGCAATCCGCGCATCTGGACGCTCCACGATCTGATCGCGATCGCGGACGACCCCCGCTGAGCGGCTACTGCCAGTCGAACGAGCGGAGCGAGCAGCCGGGGCGTTCTCGCCCCTCCACCGGCATACTGCATGGCGGCGTAGCGACACGGTCGATACGCTCCTCTCGCCGGGGGACGGACGAGACCGCGAGGCCGATGGTGGTGAATCTCCTGCTGAGGCGATTGTCCAGGCTGACGTTCGCGACGCGCGCGGTCGTCGCCTCCACCCTCGCGTGCGTCGCGCTCGCCTCCCCCATCGCTAGCGCCGCGGAGGCTCCGCCCGCCCCTGAACTCGCCGCGTTCGTGCTCGCTCGCGAGGTCCGTCCGCGTCTTGTCGGCAACAGCACACGTTTCGACGAGACGCTCGTGCGGCAGGCGCTCCTCGACGCCGAATCGGCGCGCGCGCGGTTTCGCTCGCCGGCGATCGCGACTTGCGTCGCGGAGTTCTTTGCCTCGCTCGAGAAGCTCTGTGACGCGCAGCCGGGCACGGCGCGAGTCCCCGCGGGCGAAACCCCGCCGGACGAAGCGCGTCCGCGAGGCCTCGAACTTCCTCCCGTCGTCGTACCGCC
>CAZPJJ010000415.1:0-3902 GCA_964586535.1 uncultured Acidobacteriota bacterium
CTGATCCGGCGCCGTGAATGCCGCCCCAACCCGCAACGCGGCGCCGTGAATGGTGCCCCCACCCTGATCCGGCGCCGTGGATGCCGCTCCCACCCTGACCCGGCACCACGAATGGCGCCCCCACCCGCAACGCGGCGCGATGAATCACGCCTCCACCCAGAATCAACCGCCGCCCGCCCGGCTGGTCCCCCACACTCCTCTGGGGGCGAGAGTTTCGGTCTTCCACCGGGCCGATTGTCATTCAAGCTTCGTCAAAGTTTCCATTCGCCCTATTCGCGATTGCCATTTAGAAGATGAGCCGTACCTTTCTGCCCGCGCGGCGGCCAGGAGCCGCATCGGGGGTCGTCGGATCGGCGCTGGGCGGGTTTTCCGTCCTGGGGGCGCCAAGGGCACCGCACTTCCCCCACGCGAATGGGGCTCGGGGCATGGGAGCGCGGCGGTCGGTCGTCGTCACGGGGCTGGGGCCCATCACACCCGTCGGGACGGGCGTGGAGCGGCTGTGGGAGAGCGTCGTCGCCGGGCGCTCGGGAACCCGCGCGCTCGACTTCGGCTGGCTCGACGATCCTCGCCCCTTCAAGACGCGCATCGGTGCGCCGGTCGAGGAAGAGCCGGATCCCTCGCAGCACCACATCTCGGATCAAGAGGCGAAGCTCCTCGATCCCGCGTCGCGCCTGGCGGTCGCGGCGGCGTCGATGGCGCTTCAGGACGCGGGCTTCGAGATCGAGCTCGTGGACGAACGCCGCGGCCAGTGCGGCATCAAGGATCTCGATTCTGATCGGGCGGGGGTCGTGCTGGGCACCGGGATCGGTGGTCTCTGCACGGTCGAGAGATCCCATCGGCTTTGGGTGCTCGGGGAGCCACTCACGGGGAGCACCCGTTTCGCTTTGCCGATGCTGATCCCGAACGCGATCCCCGCCCAGATCGCCATCAAGTTCGACCTGCGCGGCGAATGCAAGGCCGTCACGACGGCGTGCGCGGCGGGCACGATGGCGATCGGCGACGCCGTCCGCCTGGTTCGCGACGGCGATCTCGACGTGATCGTGACCGGCGGCGTGGACCGCACGCTCTCGGACGTCGACGGCTACAGCCTCGTCGGCTTCGATCTGCTGCGCACGATGTCGACGCGCAACGAGTCCCCGGCGTCGGCGTCGCGCCCCTTCGACGCCGATCGCGACGGCTTCGTGCTCGGCGAGGGCGCGGGCGTGCTGGTCATCGAAGACGAAGAGCACGCGCGTGCCCGCGGCGCGCGCATCTACGCGCGCGTGCTCGGGTACGGAAGCACCTGCGACGCGCACTCGATGATGCAGCTTCGTCCCGACGGCTCGCAGCTCGTGCGCGTGATGCGTCGCGCGCTGGCCGACGCCGGACTCGCGCCCGACGACGTCGCGTACGTCAACGCGCACGGCACCTCGACGCGGCAGAACGATCCCACCGAGGCGCGCGCGATCCGCACCGTGCTCGGCAGGGCGGTTAGCGACGTGCTCGTCAATTCGACCAAGGCGATGACGGGCCACTGCATCGGCGCCGCCGGCGGCATCGAGGCGATCGTCACCGTGCTCTCGCTCTTCCGCGGGGTGGTCCATCGCTGCGTCAATCTCGATCGCCAGGATCCCGAGTGCGACGTCGCTCTGCCGCGCGACAACGCGACGATCCCGCGCCGCGCCGCGCTTTCCAACTCGTTCGGATTCGGGGGGCACAACGCGACCCTCGTGCTGGGGCCGGCATGAGCATCTCGATCAAAACCGCCGCGCAGAGAGTTTCTTCCCGCACCGCTCTCGTTTGGTTCGGCGTGGCGGCGGGCGTCGTCGGCGGTCTCTGCTGGCTGCCGCTCGGCCTCGCGCCGGCGCTGCCCGTGGCGTTCGTGCTGGCGATGCTCGGCCTGGCGCGCGCCGAGACGATGCGCGATGCGTTCCGCTTCGGACTCGCCTTCGGCGCGGTGCGCTATGCCGTGGCCGCGCACTTCCTGCTCGCGCTGCTCGCCTACTCGCCGCTCGCGGTCGTGTTCTACGTGCTGGCGATCGTGTTCGCGCTGCCCTTCGCGCTCTTCGAGGCCATGGGCGCGTTCTGGCTCGAGCGCCGCACGGGGCTGCCGCGATCCTTCGCCTTCGCCGTGCTCTACACGCTCGGCGAGTGGCTGCGCACGCTGGGCGACCTCTCGTTCCCCGCCGACATGCTCGCGCACGCCTACGGCACGGCGCCGGGATTCCTCGCGTGGACGAGCGTCGCCGGCCCGCATCTGGTGACGCTCTCGATCGGCGTCATCGCCGCCACGCTGGTGTGGGCGTGGTCGCTGCGCGCGGAGCCGCGGCGCGCCCTCGTGCCGGCGGCCGCGGCGCTCGCGCTCTGGGCGGGGCCGTGGGTGTTCTCGCTCGGCGGCACCACGGAGGGCGACGCGGCGGCGACGATGCGCGTCGGTCTCGTGCAGCCCGCGGCGACGGTCGAAGAGAAGCTCGTCCGCGAGAATCACCCGCGCGTGTGGGCGCGCCTCGAGCGCCTCAGCGAGCAGGCCGCGCAAGGCGCCGATCTCGTGATCTGGCCCGAATCCGCGCGGCCGACGCCGGTCGTGTGGGAGGAGGGCACGCCCTTCGCCGATCCCGAGATGACCGCGCTCGCCGAGCGCCTCGGCGTGCCGATTCTCTATGGCGCCGAGATCGCCCGCGTCTCGCAGCGTCGGCTCGTCGCGCTCTACAACGGCGCGGCGATCGCGCATCCCGATCGCACGACGCCGCCGCAGTGGTACGGCAAGCAGCGGCTCTTGCCCTTCGCCGAGGGCGTGCCCTTCGCGAAGCTCTTCGGCTGGGATCCGAGTAAGCGGACCGGCGGCCGCAAGAAGGGATATCTCACGCTGCTCGGTAACTTCAGCCCCGGCCCCGAACCGACGATCTTCGAAGTCGGCGGCGCGCGCCTCGGCGTCTTGATCTGCTACGAGGGCATGTACCCGCACCTCGCGCGCCGCTATCGCCAGGAAGGCGCGAACGCCCTCGTCGCGATCACCAACGATGCGTGGTGGGGCAAGAGCCTCTTCGCGTCATGGCACGCGCGGATGATGGCCTCGCGAGCCCGCGAGAACGACATCCCCGTCGTGCGCGCGGCGAACAGCGGCATTTCATCGATCAGCGACCACACGGGCCGGCTGCTCGCCTCGACGGCGCTCGACGAGATCACGCACCTGCAGGTGTCGCTCACGCCGACCTCCACGGCGCCCACGGTGTACGCGCGCTTCGGCGACGTGCTCGTGTGGATGCTCGTATTCTCGCTCGTCGTCCTCGTGAGCGTCTCGCTCGCGCTGCGCCGCCCGCTCATCGCCGGCCGCGAGACGCTGGGCACGCTGACCCGCTTCGATCCCTCCCGCGCGCGTGCGCGAGGTCGCCGCGAGGAAGACGCGGCGTAGCGGCGCGACCGCTCGGGCTTCGGGCGAAGGGGATCCCGTGCGGTGATGCGCGAGTGATTCGACGGGGGTGACGATGGTGGCGGCGGGATCGCCGCCGGAATGCGCCGCGAGAGTCGTTTCGTCGGGGCCCTGTCCGCTTTGCCTCGAGCGCTCTTTCGTCGCGGCGCAGTACGGTGCGCCGCGGACGCTCTTGTAGGGGCGCCATTTATGGCGACCGAATCGCTGCCGAAGGCGGCGACCTGTCTTCTGCATCGTGCGCTCGGCGTGTCGCGTGAGACGGCCCTGTCGCCGCCTGCCGCGGCGATCCGGGCGCAATGAATTGCGCCCCTACCCGGAATCCGGTGCGATGACCCGCGCGCCCACGCGGAATCCGGTGCGATGAATCGCCGCCCTCGTGCGACGCGCCGTGCGATGCGCCGCGGACGCTCTGGTAGGGGCGCCATTTATGGCGACCGAATCGCCGCCGAAGGCGGCGACCGTTCTTCAGCACCGTGCCCCGTGCGAATCGCGA
>CAZPJJ010000416.1:0-3836 GCA_964586535.1 uncultured Acidobacteriota bacterium
GGAAGGAGAACGGCAGCGCGCCCGCGGTCTGTGCCCCATCGATGAGCAGCGGCACCGGGGCGATCGCCGCGGCGATCGGAGCGACGGGGAGCACCGCACAGCTGACGTTGCTCGCATGCGTCATCACGACGAGCGCCGTCGGCGCGCTCGCCACGTCGCGGGCGACTTCCTCGGGCGTCGGGACGCCGGAGGGATCCGCCGCCTGCACGATGTCGACGCGAACGCCGCGCTCGCGCTCCAGCGCGCGGAGCGGGCGCATCACGGCGTTGTGTTCGAGAGGCGAGACGACGACCCGCGCGCCGTGTCCCAGCGTCGACGCGAGCACGGTGTTGATCGCGAAGGTCGCGCCGGGCGTGAGGATCGTGCGCTCGGGTGCCGCGTCGAGCAGGCGAGCGGCGTCGCGGCGGACCGCCTCGACGACCCGCGCCGCGGCGGCGGCGAACGAATGCGCGCCGCGGCCCGGATTGCCGCAGCTCTCGGCGAGAAAACGCGCGATCGCGTCGGCGACGCCCGGCGCCTTGGGAAAGGACGTGGCCGCGTGATCGAGATAAGTCGCGGCGCTCACGGCCGAACGATGCTCCCCGCGTCGGCGAGGCGGCTCGCGATCTCGAGCATGTCCGTGACGCGCCCGACGCGCAGGGCGGCGGCGAGGCCGAAGAAGTTGAGGCAGGTCCCGCAGGCGATGATTTCCACGCCGCGCTCTTCGAGCGCCCGGAGATCTTCGATCAAGGGCGAGCCCTCGCAGCAGATCCTGACGCCGGTGTTGTAGAAGATCACCGCGTCCGGCGGGCGGTCGAGCTGAAGCTGCGTCTTGAGGAAGCCGCGCAGGAGGATCCGGCCGAGTTCGTCGTCGCCGTGGCCCATCGTATCCCCGGGAACCTGGACGACGCGGGGCCCGCGCTGCAGAGCGCTTTCCGGCGAAACGGAACTCGCGGACTCGCTCTCCGCGATCAACGTCTCGGCGATGGGGCAGGCGTCCTCGGCCTGCTCGATGAGCACGACGAACGAGCCGTCGCTCTGCTCGTCCGAGACCGCGCGCGCGCCACGCGACGCGGCGAAGCGCGTCACGTTGGAGCGCGCGAGCGCGTCCGCAACCCGCACGCGCACCGCGGCGTTGCCGGCGTCGAGCAGGCGGCGCGCTTCGATGACGGGTCCGGGGCAGGCGAGATGGCGTGCGTCGAGTTCTTTCATCGACCGTTCTCCGTGCGGTGTGCCGAACGCCGGCACCGCGCACGGGCCGGCGACGTCAGCCGCGTTGGAGAGCTCCGCGGACGGCGCGGACCATCCGCGCATCCGAGGGGACGCCGAAAAGGAACATCCGCTTGGCCACGCGGCGGCCGTTCACCCAAACGCTGAACTCGCCGCGGTCGCCTTGGACGACCTGCGCCTCGGTCCCGAGTTCCTGGCGGATCTGCGCCGCCAAACTGGCGGCGCGCTCCTGGAACCCTCAGACCTCGCAGTAGCGGATCTTCACTTCGGGCATGCGCTCTCCGGGCTCCCCCCGCTCGATCGGGGGGCGAGCCGCCCGGAGAGGATAGGAGAACTTCCTTCGTCAGGCGAGTCCGGCGAAGAGCCTCCGCGCGTCGGCAACGCGCGTCGCGATGTCGATGCCCTGCGGGCACGCCGCGGAGGCCGCCGCGAGGTCGCAGGTCTCGTCTGGCAGCCGGTCGGCGATGCGCTGGAAGAGCGCGCGCCCGCGGTCGGCGTCGCCGTAGCACTCGGCGTACATGAGGCTGCGCAGCGTGTCGGCGATGCGCACGTCACGGCCGGCCTTCGACTGGCAGTGCTGCGAGCAGCCGGTGCAGTGGTAGGCGGCGGTTTGCACGGCGATGCGCCGCAACTGCTGGAAGTCGCTCATCGAGAGCTGCACGGGCGATTTCGCCGCGGCGACGTTCTCGCGCAGCTTCTCGACGGAGTCCATGTGCGAGACCGCCGCATCGATGCGCTCGTCCGCCCAGACGGACTTGAGCTTCGCCTGGCCGAGCGTGAAGTCCTTCGACTGGAAGCCGACGACGGCCTCGATGTCGCTCGGCACCGACGACTGCGTCTTCATGGCGATGAGCCCGATGCCGGCCTTCTTGCAGGCGTCGATCGCCTGATTGAGCGCGAGGTCGCCGTACTGGCGGAAGGAGAAGCGGAACATGATCGCGTCGATGCCGCCCACCTTCGCGGCTTTGTTCATGAGGCCCACGACGTTGCCGTCGTGGCAGGAGAAGCCGAAGAAGCGCGTCTTGCCGCTCTTGCGCAGCGCGTCGCCCATCTTCAGGTACTCGGGCTCGAGGACTTTTTCGTCGTCGACCGCGTGCATGAAATACAAGTCGACGTAGTCGGTCTGCAGCTGCTCGAGGCAGGTGTCGAGTTCCTTCGCGAACGCGCCCGGTCCGCCGGCCTTGCCCGGACCCTTCGAGGTGATCCAGAGCTTCTTGCGGTCCCCGACCTGCTGGATGAAGGGCGCGATCGTCTTGTGCGACATGCCGTCCGCGTAAACGAGGGCCGTATCGAGGTAGTCGACGCCGTCTTTGAAGGCGCGATGGAGGATCTTGTCGTACTTCGCGTCGAACTTCTGCGCGCAGCCGAGCAGGAGGACGGGCACGGTCTCCCCGGTCTTGCCGAGCGGACGGCGCGGCACGCGCGCCGGCTCCGCTTGCTTCTCGGCCGTCTTTGGCGCGGCGGCGTCGGGCGAGTCCGCGCGGCCTGGAAGCGCGAAGGCTCCGAGGCCGGCGCCGGTCAGAGCGGCGGTGCGCAGGAATCCACGTCTCGACGTCGGCTTCTTCTCGTCTTTCATCGCGCGTTCCTCATGGGCGGCTTCACGCTTCGCCGCGATTCGTCAGGAGCAGCTTGCGCTCGAGGGAGCGCGACTCGCCGACCGCCGTGACGTAGACGGCGCGCGAGTCGGTGACAGGGCATTCCTTCTGGCAGATGCCGCACCCGATGCAGAGATCGGGCACGATGAAGGGCTTGTTGAGTACGACGACGTTGCCGTAGACGTCCTTCGCTTCGACGTCCTTCGTCTGGATCGCCTTGGGCGAGACGGGGCAGACTTCTTCGCAGACGACGCAGGGAATCTCCATCGCGTGCGGCAGGCAGCGTCCGAAGTCGTAGAACGCCGTTCCGAGCCGCACGGGGCCCACCTCGGCGAAGGCTCCTTTGCCGAGCTTCTCTTCGACGCCGATCGTGCGGATCGCGCCCGTCGGACAGACGACGCTGCAGAGCGTGCACTTCAGTTGGCAGTGGCCGATGTTGAAATTCATCACCGGCGTCCAGAGACCTTCGAAGCCGGCCTCGGTGAACGTCGCCGGTTGCAGCACGTTGGTCGGGCAGACGTTGATGCACTGATCACACTTGATGCAGCGCTCGAGAAACTCCTTCTCTTCGACGGAGCCTGGCGGGCGGATCAAGAGCGGCGAATAGTACTTGTCGGTGTTGAGCCCCTCGCTCGCGAGCAGCGGCACGGCGGCGACGCCCGCGGCGGCGGAGAAAACCAGCTTGCGGCGACCGAAGTCCGGCGCGGGGACGACCTGCTTCGTATCCAGCCCGAACGCCGTGAACTTGAGCGCGTCCTCGGGGCAGTCGTCGATGCAATTCATGCAGGCGAAGCACTCGGAGAGCCGCACTTGACCCTGCGGATCGGAGGCCCCCTCGCAGCGCGTGAGGCAGAGATTGCAGTCGGTGCAGCGATGGACGTCGCGATTGATGCGGAAGACCGCGAAGCGCGAGAAGGCCCCGAGCAGCGCGCCGAGCGGGCAGAGCACGCGGCAGAAGAAGCGCGGAATGACGACATTCATCGCGACGAGGCCGAAGAGCACCAGCCCGATCCAGAACGAACCGACGAAGAC
>CAZPJJ010000417.1:0-3824 GCA_964586535.1 uncultured Acidobacteriota bacterium
TCGCGAAGATCGGGCGTAACGATGACCCCCGCCTCGGGGGCGATCAGATTACAGAGCCCGAGGCGACGCTCGATGTCGTCGGCCTCGGTCTCGAGCCGCGCGACCTCGGCACGCGCCGCGGCGATCTCCTCGGGGCGCGTGCCGCGCTCGACGAGACGCACTTCCTCGGTGGCCGAGCGCAACGCTCCCTCGCGGACGCGCAGTTCGCTCGACACCTGCTCGTGCATGTCCGCCGACACCAACCCCTCTTGGCGCAACCGCGAGAGCCGGCGGTGACGGCTCTCGAGCTGCTCGACTTCGACGCGCAGCGCCGCCACGCGCTCGCGCACCTGTTGTACCTGCTCGCGCTCGGGACCCGAAAGCTTCAAGTCCAGATGTGCGCGCGCGCGACGAACTTCCGCGCGCGTCATCGCGAGCCTCGTTTCCAGCTCGCTCGTGTCGAGCCGCGCGACGATCTGCCCCGCCTCGACCGTTCCGCCTTCCTTCACGAGGATCTCGGCCACGTTGCCAGGGATCTCCGCGCGCACAGCGGCACGCTCGGCGGGATCGAGATGGACCGGCCCGCCGATCTTGAGCGACCACGGCACCATCGCGAGCGCCGCGAGCGCCGCGCCCACGACCGCCAGGCGCAGCGCCAAGCGCGCGCGTTTCCGCGTGCCCTGCTTGCCGATCGCGCGGCCGATCGCGGCCAGAGGCTTGCGCAGCAGGAAGAGCATGAGCGTGCCCAGGAAGGCGAGGCCCCACACACCGGCAAGATCCGCCGCCCACCCGAACGCGAGGCGCGAGAGGATGCCGAGCACGACGATGACATAGAGCGTCGAGAGCGCACCGTAGGCGAGCAGGAAGAGCCTCGTGCGACCCGGAATCGGCGCCGCGCCGCTCCTGCGCCCCGAGAGAATCCGGCCGAGATACGCTCCCGCCGCCGTGCGCAGGTTCGGTATGCCGGAAAGGTCGGAGAGGATGTAGTAACCGTCGAGTCGAATCAGCGGATTGAAGTTGAGCAGCACGCTCATCGCCGACGCGAGCATCGCGAGCGCGGCTGCCGTGTGCACCGGCCCCGGCGGGCTGACGCGCCACGCGATCGCCGCGAGCGCCGCGACGCCAAGATCCACCATCGGCCCCGCGAGACTCACGAGCACGCGGTGGCGGCGTTTGCGGAAGAGCCACGCGTCGGAGACATCGACATAGAGCGCGGGCAGCATGAACATGATCAGCAAGAAGCCCGTCTCGTTGACCTTGCCGCCAAAGTGCTTGCAAGTCAGCCCGTGCGCGCTCTCGTGCAGCGCCGTCTGCGCGATCGCGGCGATCAGAAATCCCCCCGCCATGGTCAGCGCGGACATGCTCGGCAAGCTCGCGAAAAGCTCGCGGCCGTTCATCGCGACGACCGCAAGCGCCAGCACCAGCACCCCGGCATAGGCGCCCGCGAACGCTGGCGTGAAGAGAAAACGGAACGACGGCTCCATCGCGTCGAGCAGGCGATCGGGATTGAAGAGGGGCAGGCGCCAATAGAGCATGCTCTTTCTTGCGGCGCTCTCGTGCTCCGGCGCGGACGCCGCCTCGAGCGCGGCCTTCGAGCCCGCCTGCACCAGCAGATCGCGAATCGCGCGTGCGCGCCCATTCGACGCGTTTGCGGCGAGGATCTCGTCGAGCGCGCGCATCGCGGCCTGAAACCGCCCCGCTCGCAAGAACGAGAGCGCGTCCTGGAACTTCTCCGCCTCGTGACGCGCGTTCGAGCCCGGCGGTAGCGCCGCCGCCGAGGGCGCGTGCAGCCCTCCCGCTTCGAGCGCCTCGACCACCTTCGCGCCAAGGTCCGGGCGGAAGGCGGGCAGCCCCGCCCGATCCCGCTCCACCAGACCACGCTCGCGGAGCGTGTCGAGAAATTCGTCGATGTCGTCGAGCGCGAGCGTCTCGCCCAGCTCGCTCGCGACCGCGATCTGCAAGTCCAGCGTCGTGTTGCGCCCGTCGAGGCGCGTGAGCAGGAACCCCTCGACGCGCCCGAAACGGAAGAAGCGCTTCGAGCGCGGATCCTTGACGATGATCCCTTCGCCCGGGGCCCCGTCGGTGCTGACGACGAGGTCTCCGCGCAAGCGCGGCGATGCCGTGCAGATCGTCCCGGCCACGTCGTTCCTCTCGCGGTGGTCCGCACAACTCAACTTGGGTTGGCGCGGGACCGAGGGCAACCGCGACGAACGCTTACGAACGATCCAAATAGCGGCGGGTGAGCGCGACGATCGTGCCCGAGAGCAGAATCAGCCCGACCAGATTCGGCAGCGCCATGAGCCCGTTCATGACATCCGAGAGTGCCCAGACGAAGTCCAGGCTGCGCACCGCACCGACATAGACCGCGACGACGAAAACGAGGCGATAAGGCCAGATCGCCCACGCGCCCAGCAGGTACTCGATCGAGCGCTCGCCGTAGTAGCACCAGCCGAGGATCGTCGAGAAGGCGAACATCGCGAGGGCGATCGCCATCAGCGGCGGCCCATAGCCCCCGGGCAGCCCGTCGAGAAACGCGCGCTGCGTGAGTTCCGCGCCATTGAGTCCCGTCTGCCAGGCCCCCGTGACGAGGATCGCCAGCCCCGTTCCCGAGCAGACGACGATCGTGTCGATGAACGTCTGCGTCATCGAGACCAGCGCCTGACGCACCGGCTCCTTCGTCTGCGCCGCCGCGGCCGCAATCCCCGCCGACCCCAGCCCCGACTCGTTCGAGAAGATCCCGCGCGCGACGCCGAAGCGGATCGCCTCGCGCATCGCCGCGCCCGCGAAGCCGCCCGCCGCGGCGCTTCCCGTGAAAGCGCTCTCGAAGACGAGCGCGAGCGCTCCCGGAACGGCACTCGCGTGGAGCGCGAGGATGGCGAGCGTCGTCACGAGATAGATTGCGATCATCGCCGGCACGAAAAAGCCGGTGAAGCGGCCGATCGAGCGGATGCCGCCCAGCAGCACCGCCGCCGCGAGCACTGCCATGACGGCGCCGGAGATCCAGGGCGCCACGCCGAAGGCGTTCTGCAGCGCGCCCGCCACCGAATTCGACTGCACCATGTTGCCGATGCCGAACGAGGCGATCGTCGCGAAGAGTGCGAAGAGCGCGCCGAGCGTCAGACCGAGCGGACGTGGCGTCACCCCGCGGGCCAGGTAGTACATCGGCCCGCCCGCCTGCTCGCCGCGCGCGTCGGTGACGCGGAAGTGCACCGAGAGCAGCGCCTCCGAGTACTTCGTCGCCATGCCCACGAGCGCCGTCATCCACATCCAAAAGAGCGCGCCCGGGCCTCCAAGATGGATCGCCGTCGCGACGCCGACGATGTTGCCCGTCCCGACCGTGGCGGCGAGCGCGGTCATGAGCGCCTGGAAGTGCGAGATGTCGCCGTCGCCTTCGTGATCGCGGCGTTCGATGAGCGCCAGCTTCAACGAGGGAAGGAGTTGGGTGAATTGGAGGCCGCGGAGGCGGAGGGTGAGGTAGGAGCCGGTTGCGAGGAGGAGGGGAATGAGGACGTAGGGGCCCCAGATTAGATCGGAAACGGCGCGCAGGATCTCCACGTCCTTCCTCCCACGGTGAGCGGAAGATTGTAAGCGTCGTCGACGCGTGTGAAGCGGAGCGGAGGGCCCCCAATGCACAATCCGAGTTTTTCACCGGTACCCTGGCGGTGTCGGTCGCTTTCGAGGTACGCAGCCCTCCATGGAAGCTGGGGGCGGGGTCGTTCCTGCTTGGCCCCCTCAGAAGTTACATCCTGTCGACCTGTGGGCCTCGGTTCTCGACGACCTTGCGACGTCCCGCTTCAGAACGCGTACTTCAGCTCGTGTCTTCTCCAACGCTTGAGGCCCGGCCA
>CAZPJJ010000418.1:0-3816 GCA_964586535.1 uncultured Acidobacteriota bacterium
TCGCTCGTAGGGATTGATCACGCGGTTGGCTCCGGCGGCCTCGAGCTTCTTCGACGAGCGAGTCTCCGAGCAGCGCGCCACGATGAAGAGGTCGGGCCGGAGTGAACGCGCGGCGAGGACCGTGTAGATGTTGTCCGCGTCCGCACCGAGAACCGCCACCAAGGCGCGCGCCCGCAGAATGCCCGCGCGGCGCAGCGTGTCGTCGTCCGTCGCGTCGCCCTGGAGCCAGAGAGCGGGCGCATCGGTGCCGGGATCGTCGAGCGAGATCACGACGAAGGGCACGCGCTGCTCGTTCAACTCGCGGCAGATGGCACGCCCCACGCGCCCGAACCCGCAGACGACGAAGTGGTCCCGAGTGTGCTCGATCTTCTGCGTCAAGCGCCGTCTCCTGAGCACGTCCCCTTCGAGGACGACCTGTGCCACGGCGGTGAGCGCGTAAAAGAGCGTGCCCACCCCGCCGAGGCTCACGAACATCGCGACCATTCGTCCCGCGCCGTCGAGTCGGTGCACCTCGCCATAGCCTACGGTGGTCGCGGTGATCACCGACATGTAAAGCGCATCGAAGATCGTCCACTCGCCGCCGCCCACCGCCTCGAACGCGATCGTCCCGAAGGCGATCACGCCGAGTCCGGCCATGAGCGCGACGCGGAGCTTTCCCCCGATGCGGATCGTGCTGCTCCCGTGGGCCACGACCGCGCAGTTTACCCCCGATCCCGCGTCCGGCGGAGCGGCGGGCGCCCCAAGGATGCGGCTTCTATAATCCAAGGTCCGCGCTGCGAGTCGAGGCGGCCCGCCGTCGTCTCGCTCGTGCTCTTCGCGCACGGAGAACCCGATGTCCGTCACCCCTGAAATGGTCAAAGAGGCGCTCGCCCGCGTGAACTATCCCGGCTTCTCGCGCGACATCGTTTCGTTCGGCATGGTGCGCGACGTGTCGGTCGAGGGCGATCGGGTCCGCGTACGGCTCGTGATGAAGGGGAAGGACGACACCGTCGCCGCGGCCCTCGAGCACGACGTCCGCGAAGCCGTCAGCGCGCTGCCGGGGGTCGCGACCGTCGACGTGGCGATCGGCGAGCCCGCGCCCGCTCGTCTCCCGACGGCCGGCGCGCCCTCGCCCGCCGCCGCTGCCCCCGCGCCGCGCCAAGGGCCGGCCGCCGGACGCATCATCGGGGTCGCCTCCGGAAAGGGCGGCGTCGGCAAGAGCACGGTCGCGGTCAACCTCGCGGTGGCGCTCGCGCAAAAGGGCTTGCGCATCGGCTTCCTCGACGCCGACGTGCACGGGCCCTCGGCTCCGCTGCTCTTCGGCCTCGAGGGACGGCGTCCCGAGCAAGGCGACGCCCAGGGTCGCCCGATCCCGCTCGAAGCCTACGGCGTGAAGATCATGTCGATGGGGTTCTTCGTGGAACGCGACAACGCCGTGATCTGGCGCGGCCCCATCGTCGGCAATTTCATCAAACAACTACTCAACGACGTCGCCTGGGGCGATCTCGACGTGCTCGTCATCGATTTCCCGCCGGGCACGGGCGATGCGCAATTGACGATCTCGCAGACGATCCGCATGACGGGCTCGATCATCGTGACGACGCCCAACGAACTCGCGCTCATCGACGCCGTCAAGGGCATCGCGATGTTCCAGAAGGTCGAGGTCCCCGTGATCGGCGTCGTCGAGAACATGGCCTACTTCGCCTGCCCGCACTGCGACGAGAAGACCGAGATTTTCGGCGCCAGCCGCGTGCAAGAGCACATCGAACCGCACGGCGTCGAGATCATCGGCCGCATCCCGATCGATCCCGCCGTCGTCGCGGACTCCGACGCGGGACGGCCGGTCGTCGTGGCGCATCCCGAGGGGGCGCCCGCTCGCGCCTACCACGAGATCGCGGAAGCGGTGCTCGCGCGCACGGAAGCGGTGGTCTCCGAGAAGAGTCCCGGGCCGGGCTCCTTCCTCGACCGCTTCGGAGGCTGACCCCGTGAAAGGACGACGACCGCTCGCCGCCCTGCTCGGCTCGTTGATCGCCGCCCTCGGAGTCGCTTTCGCCGGCGACGGCGGCGCCCCCACGCTCGACTATCCCAAAGACGAACTCGACGAGGCACGGGCGCGGATCGAAGAGCGGCTCGCGGGCTGCACGGATCCCGTCGATTGCGCCGGGCGCTACGCCGAGATCGCGATCCTCGAGCGTCCGGGCGGGGCTTTCGAGGGCCTCGCGTCATATCTGCTCGACGCCGAGATCGTCCCCGCGCGGCGCGCGCTCGTCACCATCGCGGTGCGCCGCGACGTCGACGGCGCGACTCGAGCGCGCGTACTCGACCTCTTTCATCGCCATTGGACGTCTCTCACGATGGGCGTCGATCCCGTGCTGACGGAGATGGTCGTTCTCGGCCTCGAGAGCGACGATCCGCGCGCCCGGGCCTCGGCCGCGCGCCTGATGGCGGAGCGGCCGATTCCCCGCATCGGCCATTTCGCGATCGACGCGGCGATCGCGCACCCCGAGCTGACGCAGGCCGCGCTGCTGGCGATCGAGATCGCCAAGCAGACGCTCGTCAGAAGCTGGGTCATCGAGCAGCTCTCTTCGCAAGACGAAGTCGTGCGCAGCACCGCGCGGCGAGCCGTCGCCGTCCTGGGGCGCGAGGCGATGGCGGAACCTCTGCACTCCGCGATCGACGAAGGTGAACTCGCCGCGGTCGAGGGCGCGCTCGAAGCGCTCCTGCCGATCGCGACCCTCGACGACCTTTCGGTACTTTACCGACTCCTCGAAAAGCACGGCCAGGCGGCGCCGTCTATGAACGACCGCGTGCTCGCCGTCATCGCCGAACTCGAAGCGGGGCTCTACCGCCCTGCCCTGCCGCCGCCCGTGCCGCTCGACCTTTCGCGGCTAGGCCTCTGAGGAACGCCCCAGGCGACGAGCGATCGCCGCGAGCGCCCGTTCGAGGAGCGCCTCGTCCTGCGCGTAACCGACACGCACCCAGTCGGGGCTCGTCGCTCCGAAGGCCTCGCCCGGAATGATCACGACCTTGTCCTCGTCGAGCAGCGCGCGCGAGAACGCACGCCCTCCGCCCTGCGCCGCGACGTTGAACCACGCGTAGAACGCCCCCTCGAGCGGCGCCATCGCGACGCCGGTGGGCGCGAGCGCCCGCTCGACGATTTTCATGCGCGCGTGGAAGCGGGCGCGGATCGCACGCGTGCCCTCCAGGCCCTCGGGCGAAAACGCCGCGCGCGCGGCGATCTGGATCGGCGTCGCCGCGCAGGTCAAGACGGTCTGCTGCAACGCCACGAGACGCGCGACGAACGTGGCGTCGGGGCAGATCGCCCAGCCGACGCGCCAGCCCGTCAGCGCCGCCGACTTGGAAAGTCCGCCGCAGACGACGACGTGCGGCGCGGGGTGAAGCGGCGCGCCGGGCGCGGGGCCGTCCGCGAGCCAGTGCAGGTGGCGGTAGGTGTCGTCGATGACGAGCGCGACGCCGCGCGCGGCCGTCGCTTCGACGAGCATGTCGATCGTCGCCGCGGGCTCGACGGTGCCCGTGGGATTCGACGGCGTGATGACGACGACGGCGCGCGTCTTGGGGCCGATGCGCGCGATCACGTCCTCGGGATCGAGATGGAAATCGCGCTCGGCGGGCAGCGGGTAGCGCACGGGCTTCGCGCCCCAGGCGTCGGCGGCGCGATCGGCGCCGGGAAATCCGGGATCGGGGACGAGCACCTCGTCGCCGGGATCGGCGAGCGCGCCGAGCACGACGAACGTCGCCTCCTGGCAGCCCGTGGTGATCACGACGTGCGTGCCGTCGGCGGCGAATCCGGGATAGGTCTGCGCGACGAGGTCGCGC
>CAZPJJ010000419.1:0-3805 GCA_964586535.1 uncultured Acidobacteriota bacterium
CCGCCGGTGCCTTGCGGTTCGTGTCGACGAATCGCCAACGAGGTGATTTCGCGCGTTCGGCAGCGCGCGCTCTCCGTCCTAGGAGGACTCAACATGACGCCACCCCACGAAGGGCGACCCTACCGCGCCTACACGCGGAAGGACATCGACACGATCCCCCAACTGCGCCGGCTCCCGGCGCGCACGCGGCTCGAGATGAAAGCGCTCGCCGCGGTTCTTCCCTTTCGCGTCAATGCGTACGTCGTCGATGCACTGATCGACTGGAGCCGCGTCCCCGACGATCCGATGTTCCAGTTGACGTTCCCGCAGCGAGGCATGCTCGAACCCGAGGATCTCGCGCGCATGGTCGATCTCGTCGCGCGCGAGGCGGATCCGCGCGTCGTCAAGCAGGCGGCGCGCGAGATTCAGGCGCGCCTCAACCCGCATCCGGCGGGCCAGCTCGAACTCAACGTGCCGAGCGACGGCGATCAGCCGATGCCGGGCACGCAGCACAAGTATCGCGAGACGGTGCTCTTCTTCCCGAGCCAGGGGCAGACCTGCCACGCCTACTGCACGTACTGCTTTCGCTGGGCGCAGTTCGTGGGCATCGAGGAGCTGAAATTCGCGAGCCGAGAGACGGAGCAACTCGTCGACTACGTGCGCCGCCACGAGGAGGTGGAGAGCGTGCTCTTCACCGGCGGCGATCCGCTGATCATGAAGACGTCGATTCTCGCGAGCTACGTGCGCCCTCTGCTCGAGATCGAGCACCTCGATTCGATCCGCATCGGCAGCAAGGCGCCGGCTTATTGGCCGCAGCGCTTCGAGACGGACGGCGACGCCGACGACCTGCTGCGCCTCTTCGAGGAGGTGCGCGAGGCGGGCAAGACGCTCGCGCTCATGGCGCACTACTCTCACCCGGTGGAGCTTTCGACCGGAATTGCCGAGCGCGCGCTGCGGCGCGTGCAGGACGCGGGCGCGGTGGTGCGCTGCCAGGCACCGCTCGTCAAGCATGTCAACGACGACGCGAACGCCTGGGCCGATCTGTGGCGGCGGCAGGTGCGCCTCGGCGCGGTGCCGTACTACATGTTCGTCGAGCGCGACACGGGGCCGAAGCACTACTTCGAGGTGCCGCTCGCGCGCGCGCACGAGATCTTCCGCGATGCCTACGATCAGGTCTCCGGCCTCGAGCGCACGGTGCGCGGGCCGTCGATGTCGTCGCTGCCGGGCAAGGTTTGCGTGCAGGGCATCGCCGAGGTCAGAGGCGAGCGGGTCTTCGTGCTCTCGTTCTTGCAGGCCCGCGATCCGTCGTGGGTGGGGCGACCCTTCTTCGCCCGCTACGACCCGCAGGCGACGTGGCTCGACGACTTGGTGCCCGCTTTCGGCGAGCGCTCGTTCTTCTTCGAGCGCCCGATGCGCGACATTCGGCGCACGGGACTCGCGCCTTGGAGACGGAGCGGCGAGGACGACGAGGCCGCCGCGTCGTGACCTCGGCGCGCGCCGCCGAGAGTCAGTTCAGCGAGTGCGGCATCTCGAGCGAGAAGTCGGCGATCTCGGCTTCGAAAGCACTGCCGTCGTCGCGGACCATGCGATAGGTGCCGCGCATCGCCCCCGACGATGTCGGCAACGGGCACGCGCTCTGGTACTCGAAGGCCTCGCCGGGCTCGAGGCGCGGCGTCTCACCGACGACGCCCGGGCCGCGAACGTGCTCGACGTTGCCGTACGAGTCGGAGATCACCCAGTGCCGCGCGACGAGTTGCGCGGCCTGATCGCTTTCGTTGGCGATGCGGATCTTGTAGGCGAAGTAGTAGTGGTTGCGCGCGGGCGACGAGCGATCGGGAACGTAGAAGGAACGCGCCTGAACGCGGATGCCCTGCGTGATCGTGTCGGAACTTCCCATCGGGCTTCGGCTCCGAAGCGCGGCGGCGACGCGAGGTGCGGGCTCCGCGCGGCCCGCTACTATACCGGGAGTCCGGATTCCTTCGAGTCCGTCCGAGGTGCGAAACCGTGAGCCGATCGATCCCGACTCTCGTCGCTCTGGTGCTCGTGACGGCTTGGCCCGCCGCGGCGGATCGGAATCCCCCCCCGGCCCCTCCCGCTGCAACCTCCGCGGCTCCGGACGGCGCGTCCACGACCGCGAGCTCTCCCCCGCCGAAGACGGACACCAACTGGTTACGCTTCGACGTCGTCGCGTCGCCCGCGACGTCGCTCTTCGTGTGGATCGACAATCTCTCCGGCGTCTCGTCGGGCAAGACGCGCGAGAGCTACGTGCAGGCCTGGCGCGCCGTGCACGGCGAACCCTCCGCGGAGGATCGCGACCTCCTCGCCCGCTGGCGGGCGCTGCGCCGCTCGGCGCCGCCCCCGCCCTCGGGAAGACCCGAGCATGTCCCGGGCACCTGCGTCCCCGCCGAGGAAGAGACGCGCTCGCGCCAGCAACGGCTGGCCATCGCCGCCGCCGAGGCGGTATCGCGCGAAGAACTCGTCGCGCTCGCCACGAGTTGGTTGACCCCCGCCGAGGCCGCGGACTTCGCGCTCGCGCTCGCCCACTTCGAGCCGCGCGCGCGGCGCTTCTGGGACGACATGCCTCAGGCCCGCAACTTCGTGCCGAAACTCGACGCGTTTCTCGACGGCAAACCCGCCCGCGCGCTCATCGACCGCTTCCTCGCGTTTCACGGCGGCACCTTCGCCGATCACGCCCCGCCGCGCCTGAGCCTGGTACCCATCGGCGATCGCTGGGGCGGCACCCACGCCGAGGCGATCGGCCGGCACCTCCTGCTCGAAATCCGCACGCGCGACGTGCCCGAGACGCAGGTCCAAGTCGTCTTCCACGAGCTCTCGCACGATCTCTTCGCACGCATGCCCGCCGAACGTCGTGCGCTCTGGGCGTCGTGGTTTCTCTCGCGCGGCCCGGGCGGCGCGATCGCCTGGGAAGTGCTGCGCGAGGCCCTGCCGACGGCGCTCGGCCAGGGCGTCGCCGAGGCGACGCTCGCGCGCAAGCTCTGGGACATGAAGCAGCCCTGGTACCACATCGAGATCGTCGATCGCTACGCGAAGGCGATCTACCCGCTCGTCAAGCGCGCCATCGAAGAGGGCCGACCCTTCGACGAGGCGCTGGCCGCGGAGTTCGTGACGATCTTCGAGAGCCAGCGCATCGGTGAGGGCTCGCTCCTCGCGCATTTCTCGACGAGCGTCTTCGCGGCTTCGCGCGCGCTCGCGCCCTACGCGCAGGCGGCCGCCGAGCGCGCGGGCTCGCGGCGCGGATGGCTGGCGACGCTGGGTGCGACCTCGGGCGAGAGTTTCCTCGCGACGTTCCGCTGCGTGCCGCTGCTGGCTTTCGCGGGAGGCGTCTCGGACGCGGAGCGCCTGCGCAGCTTTGAGCCCGATCTTCCGGCTTATCCGGTGGAGCGCTTCGCCGGCGATCCCCGCCTGGGTGCGCTCATCGTGCCCGCGCGCCGCGCGTCGGGTGCCGCGGCGATCGTCGTCTTCGTGGATCCGTCGCGCCTCGACGCGCGCGCGCTCACCACGGCGCTTTCGGACGCGCGACTCTGGCCCCTGGAGCCGCTCACCGTACGGGCACAGGCGCGAGCTTCAGAGTAGTCCCTGGGCGCGGAGGATCTCGCGATCGTAGGCGGCGACGACCTGCGCGCGGCTGATGAAACCCACCGGCACTTGCGTCCGCTGCCGATCGACGACGACGAGCTCGCCGAGGTGCTGGCTCATCATCCGCCGCACGGCCGCGTCGAGCGTCTCTTCGGGGTGAACGGTGATCGGCGTCGAGGCGAGATCGCCCGCGGTCCGGAGCGCCTCGTGCGCGACGATCGCCGCGCGG
>CAZPJJ010000420.1:0-3788 GCA_964586535.1 uncultured Acidobacteriota bacterium
GAGAGCGCGCCCTACTACTACGGCGAAGCTCTCGCCGCTACGGGGCGCAAGGACGAAGCCCAAGACATCTTGAAAGAGTTCTCGCGCATGCGGATCGGCGACCCGGACCTGCGGTCCAAGGCGCGCGACCGCGCTCGCGAATTGCGCTGACGCGCCCCCGGAGGACCGACCTATGGCTGTCGTTTCGACGACGGATCTGCCTGGCGTGCCGCTTCGCTCGCGCGGCAAGGTGCGCGACATCTACGATCTCGACGAGTCGCTGCTGCTCGTCGCGACCGACCGCATATCGGCGTTCGACGTCGTACTCCCCAACGCGGTTCCCGACAAAGGCAAGGTCCTTCATCAGATCTCGATGTTCTGGTTCGACCACTTCCGCGACGTGGTGGCGAATCATGTCGTCAGCGACGACGTCGATGCCTTTCCCGAACCGCTGCCTCGCTTTCGCGAGCAGCTCGAAGGCCGCACGGCCCTCGTCCGCAAGGCGGAGATGTTCCCCGTAGAGTGCGTTGCGCGGGGCTATCTCGTCGGTTCGGGCTGGAAGGACTACCAGCGGACCGGCCGCGTCTGCGGCATCGAACTGCCGCGCGGGCTGCGCGAGTGCGAGCAACTTCCGGAGCCGATCTTCACGCCGTCGACCAAGGCGGAGAGTGGTCACGACGAGAACATCTCGTTCGACGAGATGAGCGCCATCGTCGGAGCGGCCGACGCCGCGAGATTGCGCGATCTCACGCTCGATCTCTACCGCCGCGCGGCCGCCTACGCTTTCGAACGCGGCATCATCCTCGCCGACACCAAGTTCGAATTCGGCCGCATCGGCGGCGAGATCGCGATCTGCGACGAGATGCTCACGCCGGATTCGTCGCGCTTCTGGCCGCGCGACGGTTACCGGCCCGGACAGTCGCAGCCCTCGTTCGACAAGCAATTCGTGCGCGACTATCTCGAGAGCATCACTTGGAACAAGCAGCCGCCCGCGCCCGAGTTGCCCGCGGACGTCGTCGCCGGCACGCGATCGAGGTATCTCGAGGCTCTCGAGCGCTTGAGCGGGCGAACCTTGCGCTGAGATCAGGCGCGCAGGATCTCGTCCAAGGCGGCGATGCGCGCTTCCGCTTCCGCCATCTGCACCGGTGGGACGGCCGGAGCACGGAGCCGCGCTCTCACGGTCTCGAGTCGACGGTGTGATTCGAGGGCGGCACTGGCGTCGATATCCCCCCGCTCGAGCGCGCGGGCGACGGCGTCGCGGGCGTGGCGGGGCTCGTCGAGTCCGTGACAGAAGAGCGCGACGTCGCAGCCTGCTCGCAGCGCGCGCAGGGCACGCTCGCCTGCCGCCCCGAACGCTCGCACCGCGCCCATTTCGAGATCGTCCGTGATGATGACGCCCTCCCATCCCACGCGCTCGCGCAGCCATTCGCCGACGAGCCGCGGGCTGAACGTTCCCGGCAGTGGCTCGGGTCCGTCCACGGCAGGGAAGTGCGCATGGGCCGTCATCACGAAGGCCGCGCTCTCTCGCAGATCTCGGTAAGGCCGCACGTGGTCGGACCAGAGCACGTCCTTCGCGTGGGGCGACGTGGCGAGACCGTGGTGCGTGTCGAGATCGGTTCCGCCAAGGCCCGGGAAGTGTTTCACGCACGCGGCGATCCGCGCTTTCGACAAGCCCGCGACAACCCGCGCGGCGAGCGCGGCGACGCGGCCCGGGTCCGTGCCGAAGGAGCGCGCGCCGATGGCGTTCGCGCCATCGCTCTCGTCGAGGTCGACGACCGGAGCGAAGGTGAGGTCGATGCCGCACGCATGCAGGACGTGGCCCACCGCTTCCCAGGCGAGTTCGAGCCGCTCCTCGCCCCACGTCGCCTGCACGCGGGCTTCGGGAAGGCGCGTGAAGGCGTCGTGGACGCGACGCATGCGGTTGACGCGTCCACCTTCTTCGTCGATTGCAATGAACAGAGGTCGTCCTACGACCTCGCGCACTGCGGCCGTCACTTCGCGCACTTGCGTCAGCGAGCGCAGGTTACGGTCGAAGAGGATCACCCCTGCAGGCAAGAGATCGCGGAGGGCCGCTTCGGCGGCGCGGTCGACTTCTGGGCCGGGGATTCCAGCAAAGATCAGGTGAGAGGCTTCGGGGCCGGGGGGCATGGCCAACTCCAGGGCGCGGCGCGCGCGAGGCGAGATCGTACTCCGTTACCACTCCTCGTCACCCCGTTCACGAAAACGTGACGAGCATGGCAGCGCCGCTCTCCTCTCCTTTTTCTTTTTTGTTTGAAAAGGTTCATTTTATTTCCACGAAGCCCCCGATTCGACTCGGCATGAATCGTGAATGGGAGATTACGGAAGTGTTTGCCTTCAGCTTCCTCCGGGAGCTATATTGCGCGTTGCTTCAGAGCCCGGAGAGGGGGTCGCGAACGAGCGCGACCCGAGCCGAAGAACGAGGGAACGGACGTGCTCAAGCGCCAATTCACGATCATGGTGCTTCCGAACGCCCGCGGATCGATGCGCCGCTTCCAAGTGCGCGGCGTGCAGATCGCCTGGGGCCTCGGAATCGCGGCATTGGTCACCGCCCTCGCTCTGACGTCGCCGATCGCCGTGATGTGGGCGTCGGCCACGTCGCGCGCACTCGACGACGTGCGTGAAGAGCGCGACCGCTTGACCGAGCGCACGACGGAAGTCGAGGCGACGCTCGCCGATCTTCGCGCGCAACTCGACGTCTTCGAGCGCCGCACCGAGAAGCTCGCCTTCATGGCCGGACTCGAGATGCCCTCGCTTGGCATCGGCGCCCAGGGCTATCCGAAGGGCCTCGAAGGATTGGCGCCGACCGCGCGCGCCGAGATTTTCCGCAGCGAGGCCGACGACCTCGTCGGCCTCGGCGAGTTGATCGAGCGGCGCATCGAGACGATCGAACGCGCTTACGGCGAGCAGTCCGAGCGTCTCTCGCGCATCCCGTCGATCGTCCCCGTGCGCGGACTCATGGGATCGTCTTTCGGCTGGCGCCGCGATCCGTTCACGGGCCTTCGCCAATACCACCGCGGCCTCGACATCTCGGCTCCAGAAGGCACGCCAGTGAGAGCCCCCGCCGACGGGATCGTCGTCAAGACCGAGCGCTCCGGTGGCTACGGTTTCGTGCTCTCCCTGAGCCACGGCGACGGGGTCGTGACCCGCTACGGGCACCTTTCCGAGTTCAAAGCCAAGCCCGGGGACCGCATCCAGCGCGGAGACGTGGTCGCTCTCGTCGGCAATTCGGGCCGGTCGACGGCCCCGCACCTGCACTACGAAGTGCTTGTCGACGGGCAGCACGTCAATCCGATGAAGTACATCTCGGAGGAAGGCCTCTTCTACTGACCCCGGGACGGGCCTTTCTCTCTTCTCGCACATTTCCTGCCTCCCGCCGGCGGTCGCCGCGTCCCGGCGCCTGTGTGGCCTCTCGCCCCGAAGGCGGGTAGCATCCGCCCCGGCTGGAAGGCGTCCGCGGGCGCACGCGCGCGCCGTGCGTCGGCTTCCGCGTTTCGAGGCGAGGCATGATCAACAAGCTCCTGGGCAAAGTCTTCGGCACCGCCAACGAGCGCGAGCTGCGCCGCCTGCGGCCGATCGTCGAGGCGGTCAACGCGCTCGAGCCGGCGATCCGCGCACTCTCGGACGAGCAGCTTCGCGGCAAGACCGCCGATTTTCGCCAGCGGCTCGCCGGCGGAGCGACCATCGACGACCTCCTGCCCGAGGCTTTCGCCGTCGTTCGCGAGACGGGCCGGCGCGTGCTGGGCATGCGTCATTTCGACGTCCAACTCCTTGGCGGGATGATCCTGCAT
>CAZPJJ010000421.1:0-3782 GCA_964586535.1 uncultured Acidobacteriota bacterium
CGAGGACCATCGCGCGGACGAACGAGCCGAACGTGAGCCCGCGGTACTCGTCGCGGGAGTCGCGGAGGAGCCCGCGATTCTCGGCCCACCTCGAGAAGCTCTGCGAGCGCGTGAGCACGGCCCCCGAGGGGTCCGCGTCGAACGAGTCGAGGTCGGCCGGATCGGAGCTCGATCCGTCGCCGTAGATCGTGCGGGTCTGCGAGCCCGAGGGCCCGTTGCCGCGCGGAGCGGCGAGCTCGGACTCCTCGCGGCCGAGACGCTCCTCGAGCGTGATCGCTTCCGCGAGTCGGCGCCCCTCGGCGAGGAGCTCGTCGATCTGGCGCTTTTCGTCGGCGTTCAATTCGCGCGCCGAGGACTTCGCGCGCTCGAGAATCGCGCGCGCCTCCGCGGCCGCCGTCGCGCGCCGCTCGCGCATCGTCTGCAAGGTCATGGTCTGAGGCATTGTCGCTTCCCTTCTGCGGGCCTCTTGCCCGCTCCTGGCGCGAGGCGCGCCGTGATTCGTGCGGTCAGATCCGTTCGTCCTCGAGGAGCACGCTCGCGCCGGGGTCGATCCCGAGCTCGCTTTCCAGCAGGAGGGCCGAGGCCCGCTCCTCTGCGGTCAGCGTTCTGGACCGGGCGCGTTGCCGGAGCTTGTCGAGAGAGCGCGCCATCACCGCGCGCCCGTAGGGGGCTCCGCGGAACTCGCCGCCCCCCGAGGCCCCGTCGGCCTCGACGTCAATTTCCCGTCTCATCGGCGTTCCCTTCCGGCGCGAGCTCGCGCCTCGTTGTCTGAGCGCCCTCGTGCGCCGCCCCGTCATCCCCGCCCCGTCCATCCGCGGCCTCTGCCGGCCTCTCGCTGGCCCCCCCTTCGGATCCCGAATTTCGCGGATACCGAGGGAAGCCCCCGGGCGCGACTTCCGACGGGGGAGGGCTGAACTTTTCGCCCCCCTGGGGGTCCATCGCAGTCGGCGCGGCCGACGGACCGAGCCTGCTAGCCAGTGAGAGCCTCTCGATCGGACAGAGCGAGTGTTCGATAAGCTCTCGGCGAGCCAGGGGCTTTCGCCTTGCTTTCGTTGATTTTCGGCCTTCGGACTTATCGGACACCGGACACTGCCCTAAGGACGGACACTGTCCGTGTCCGATCCTTGGGGGCATCGCGTCCGTTCGGACACTTATCGGACACTGTCCGTTACGAGTGTCCGATACGGGGGCAGAGGCATCCTGAAAACTCATTGGGAAGCCCTCGCAGCGATCGGATACACCGGCCCACGGTCGGACGGCCTGAACACCACGGCCGGAACCTGAGCGAGAAGCGCCTCGAGGTCGCGCCGAGCCGTCCGCTCGTTGCACTCCTCGCCCCGCGCCTCGAAGTAACCGACGACGTGATTCGGCCGGGTGCCCGTCTGCTGAGACGCCCACCGCTCCTCGACGAGGCGCAGCACGGCGAGGCGCCGGGCGAGGGCAGCGGCCTGCCGTTCGTTCGCCTTGGCGATCTCCTGCCGGTCGCAGCCCTCGAACCGGACCGGGTGCAACCATCCGCCCGAGCCGTCCGCGATCGGCTCGCCGCAGACTCGGCGGAAGCTGACCAGTCGGGGAGCTCGGGACGGGTCGCGGGACTTCACCCGCTCGGCCTGGAAGTAGTCCTCGTCCTCGGGTGACGGCCGGGTGATGTGAAGGGCGAATTCGACCGCGTCGAGCTTTGCGCTCGCACCGCGCGCGACGGCGCCCGCCTTGGAGTCGTGATCGACCACGAGGCAGCACGTCCGCGCGTCCTGAGTGAATGAGACGAGCGCATCGACCACGCGGCCCATGACCACGTTGTCGTTCTCGTTGTCCACGTCGGCCGGCAGGAATCCGCGCAGAGGATCGAGCCAGTAGAGGTCCGCGCCGACGCTCTCGTGAATCTCGCGCAGCGACTTCACGACGAGCTCGGGGTGAGCGATCCCGCGCGCGTGCCGGGTGTCGAGACACCCGAGCGCGAGGTCCACTTCGGAAGCGGTGAGCGCGTTACCGAGGACGAGCTCTCGGGCGCGGCGCATGAAGCGCAGCGCGCCGTTCTCGCGCTCGATGATGCAGACCTTGAACGGCTCCTCGCTGAGCTCGTAGGCGCCGAGCCAGCGGTCGCCCACGCCGGCTGCGAGGCGAAGCATGAGGTCTTGCAGGAGGATCGACTTTCCGACCCCGGTTCCCGCGGAGACCATCGCGACCCCGGTTCGCGGGAGAAAGCCCTCGGCGATCCACGAGAGGCCCGCGGTAGTCCGCCACGAGGAGAGGTCGGCGCGCGGTCCGAGGATCTGAGCGACGGGGTCGGACCCGGCCGCGGCCTTTTCCCGGCGGAGCCGAAACGAGTCCTCATAGTCGAACGGCACGGGTTCGGCGGTCATGGCCGCCCCCCCTTGGGCCGCGGATCGTCTCCGAATAGACGGCGCAGAAGCGCGGCGTGAAGGGCCTCGCCCCTGTCCTCGAGGTAGGCGCGAGCTTCGGGGGGCATGTTCTCGGGCACGGGGTCGAAGTAGTAGGGCAAGCCGTGACCGGCCTCGACCATGCGGCGCGCGCGTCGCTGGCCGATACCGGCGCGCCGAAGCGCGCGGCGAGCTTGGGCCTCGTGCCAGTCGAGGACTTCGCGCGGGATCACGCGCTGGACTTCGAGCGCGCTCATAGGCTGGCCGCCCGGTCGCGCTCGCAGCGCGTTTCGAGGCGCATCCGGAGAGCGTGCACGCGGTGCCACACGGCGAGGAGACGGTCCATCGTGCGCGCGTGAATCCGCCCGCTCGCGAAATTCGCGGCGCCGAGCACGGCGTCCCGCACGGCGAAACAGAGGCGGTCCAGTTGGCGCGCCTCGTGCTCCGAGAGGTATCGCCCTGGGGTCGGTTTGCCGAAGCACTCCCGGCCGCTATCGGGCGGCACGTCGTAACGTCCGAAGTACGGCTGGTCCCGGACGTCCGTCGCTGGATGGTCCTTGAAAAACAGGTTGTCGCAGTCCGAGCGGACTTGAGCGAGCAAGCCGAGCTCTATTCCCGTGACGCGGTCGGAGAACGCTACCGGGAGGCGATCGGAGAGGAAGCGCCCGAGGTTCCAGAGCGAGGCTTTCACTTCGACGAGCAAGCGCGCGAGGAAGTCGTGTTCCTCGAGCGTCATCGGTTGGCGCCGGCTCATGATTCGACTTCCGCGGACCGCGCCAATTCGCGATCGCGGAGCTCGCGCCACGCGGCGAGGGCTTCGTCGGTGGTCGGCACGCGGTCGAACCCGACTCGCGCGAGCACGAGGCCGCGCGGACTCGGAACGGCCGCGACCATGACGAGCTCGACGCGCTCCGCGCCGAACTCGTCGGCGATCGGAGGGCGGAAAAAGACTCCGAGGGCCGGATCATCGAGAAACGCGGCCTCGTCGAACTCGACGGCCGCACGCGCGGCGAGAGTCGGCGCGAGCTCGCGAACGCGGAGTGATGTATTCGCTCGCCGGCTCATCGCTCGCCCCCCACGCCGACCCGATGACGCTCGACGAACGCGACGAGATCCCGGCGCAGATACCAGACGAGCCGCCCGCGCCGATAGCACGGCAGGTCGCCGGAGGCGGTGAGGTTGTAGACCTGGCGCAGCGAGATACCGAGCTCACGCGCGACGTCCGCGCGGCGTAGGATCACGCGCTCGCGCGCATCCTCGGAGCGGGCCGCGGTGCTCACAGGACACCCGCCACGCGCGCGCGGACCGCGAGCGCGAGAGTCGAGAGCGCGAGTTGTGCGAGGGTTTCAGCGCCAGAGGAGGCGCCTACGGGGGGAGGTTCGGTACTGCCTGAGCCGCCGT
>CAZPJJ010000422.1:0-3779 GCA_964586535.1 uncultured Acidobacteriota bacterium
TCGACGCGAGTTTCCTACGTCCTCGCGTCGGTCGTGTCACGAGTCCGCGAAAGCCGATGCGCTCAGGGCGCTGCGGTCTCCGCTGCCGTACCGCCGCTGGCGACGGCGCCCTCGCCCTCGGCGGTCTCGGGGTTCCAGCCGCCGCCCAGCGCCGCATAGAGCTGCACGACCGACTCGTAGACGGCGCGGGTCGTCTGCGAGAGCTGCAGCTCGGCATCGAAGAGCGCCTGTTGCGCGAGCAGCACCTCGAGGTAGATCGACACGCCCGCGCGGTAGCGCATCTCGTCGAGCCGCAGCCGCTCGCGGTTGGCGTCGACGATGCGCTGCAAGGCGGCGCGCTCCTCGCGCAGCCGCTCGTACGCAACCAGCGCGTCTTCGACCTCGCGGAACGCGTTCTGCAGCGCCTGCTTGTACTGCTCGACGGCGATTCGCTGCTGCGCGCGCGCCGCCTCGAGGTTGCCGCGCAGGCGGCCCGCCGTGAAGATCGGCGCGCTGATCGCGCCCGACCCCGACCATGCGTAGCGATCGCTCTTGAAGAGATCCTCCAGCGCCGGGCTGATGAAACCGAGGAAGCCCGTCAGCGAGATGCGCGGGAAGAATTCCTTGCGTGCGACCTGGATATCGGCCTCCGCGGCGATGAGCGCCTGCTCGGCGGCCCGCACGTCGGGGCGCCGCTCGAGCAGTTCCGACGGCAGCCCAGCGGGCAGCAGCGGCTCGTCGCCCAGTTCACCGAGCCGCCCACGCGCGATCGGCCCCGGGTTGCGCCCCAGCACCAACGAGAGCGCATTCTCGGTCTGCGAGCGGCGGCGCTTGATCGATGCGACGGTCAGCTCGGCAGCCGCGAGGTTCGATTCCGCCTGACGTAGATCGCTGGCGCCGATCACGCCCCCCTCGAAGCGCAGCGCGACGACGCGCAGCGATTCGCCGCGCGTCTCGACCGTGCGCGCCGCGACCTCGAGCTGCGCATCGAGATCGAGAAGCGCGAGATAGAGCGACGTGACTTCGGCGATCAAGCTCACGCGCAGTGCATTGCGCGTCTCCTCCGCCGAGAGCAACTGCCGGCGCGCCGACTCGGTCGCGGCGCGCACGCGGCCCCAGAGGTCGATCTCCCACGACGGCACCGCGACTCCGGCCGACCCGACGGTCGACGTGGTGTTCTCGTTGGGATCGAAGCCGGGCTGCCGCTGCCGCGCGACGCTGCCGTCGGCGTAGACGTTGGGATAGAGGAACGAGCGCTCGATGCCGTAGCGCGCCCGCGCGACCTCGATGCGCTCCGCGGCGATGCGCAGATCGCGGTTGTTCGTCAGCGCCTCGCGGACGAGCGCGTCGAGTTCTGGCGACTGGAAGATCTCGCCCCACGGCCGATCCGCGAGCACGCGTTCTTCGATCGCCTCGCTGCGCCAGGTCTCGGGCAGCTCGACCTCGGGCCGCTCGTAGCGCGGCATCGCCGCGCAGCCCGAGAGCGCGACGCCCGCACCCGCCACGAGCGCGAACCTGATCGCCCGCATCATCGCGTCCCTCCTTGCCCGGCTGCTTCCGCGCTCTTCTTCTTGGCGCCACCGAGCCACATCAGCGCCACCCAGAAGAACGTCGGCGTGAAGAACACGCCGATGAGCGTCGCCGCGAGCATGCCGCCGAGAATGCCCGTGCCCACCGAGTGCTGTGTCGCCGCGCCGGCGCCGGACGCCAGCACGAGCGGCAACACGCCGAGGATGAACGCCAAGGACGTCATGACGATCGGCCGCAGCCGTAGCCGCCCCGCCTCGAGCGCGGCGTCGAAGACCGAGAGGCCCTCTTCGTAGCGTTGCTTGGCGAACTCGACGATCAGAATGCCGTTCTTGCCTGCGAGCCCGACGAGCGTGATCAGCGAGACCTGGAAGAACACATCGTTCGCCGTGCCGCGCACGAGTAGCGCCACGAGCGCGCCCAGGATGCCGATCGGAACGACCAGGAAGACAGCGACCGGCAGCGACCAGCTCTCGTAGAGCGCCGCCAGGAAGAGGAACACGAAGACGAACGAGAGCGCGAAGATGAACCCCGCTTGGCCGCCCGCGGTCTTCTCCTGCAGCGACTGCCCCGACCACGCGAAGCTCACGCCCGCCGGCAATGCCGTCGCTGAGATTTCTTCCATCGCAACCAGCGCCTCTCCCGAAGACCGCCCGGGAGCCGCGGCGCCATTCAACTGGATCGACGGATAGCCGTTGTAGCGCGCGAGCGAGATCGGCGACGACCGCCAGGACGTGTCGACCAGGGTGCTGATCGGCACCATCTCGCCCTTCGGATTGCGCACGTAGAAGCGCTGCAGCGCCGCCGGATCAGAGCGAAAGTCTGCTTCCGATTGCAGCTTCACCTTCAGGTTGGTGCCGAACGCCGTGAACTGGTTGACGAAGCTCGAGCCGAGCATCGTGCCCAGCGTGCCGTAGACGTCGCCGAGTTGCAGCCCGAGCGACTTCACCTTGTTGTTGTCGACATCCACGAAGAGCGTCTGCACCTCTGGAGCGCCGACGTTGCGCACTCCCGCGAGGCGCGGATCCTGCGTGGCCGCAGCGAGCATCGCGCCCGCGGCCTCTTGTAGCTTGACGCGATCGCCATCGGTGGCGATCAGCCGGTAGTCGAATCCGGCCACGTTGCCCATGCCCGAGATCGGCGGTTCGTTGAGCGCGAAGACACGCGCCTCCTGGATGCCGTAGAACTGCCGGTTCAGGCGCTGCAGCACCGAGAACACGTGATTCTCGGCGCCCTCGCGCTCGGCCCAAGGCTTGAGCGTGACGAAGATGAAGCCCTGGTTGGCGTAGCGATAGAAGATCGAGAACCCGACGAGAGAAACGTAGTTCTTCACGGCCGGATCGTTGGCAACGATCGACTCGACCTGCTGGACGACCGCGCGCGTGCGCTCGGTCGAAGCGCCGGAGGGAAGATCGATGACCACGAACGCCGTGCCCTTGTCTTCTTCGGGCACGAATCCCGACGGGACGATCTGGAAGAGCCCGACGAGCAGCGCGATCAAGAGCGCGTAGACGCCCATGACGCGCACCGCGCGCTTCATCATGAAGCCGACGGCGCCCGCGAAGCGCCCCGTCACGCGCTCGAAGAAGCGATCGAAAGCGGCGATCGGCTTGGGCTTGTGCAGCCCGGGCTTGAGGATCAGCGCGCAGAGCGCCGGCGTGAGCGTGAGCGCCATGATCGCCGAGAGCAGCGTCGAAATCGTGATCGTCAGCGCGAACTGCTTGTAGAGCGTGCCGACGACGCCGGGCAGGAAGGCGATCGGCACGAACACGGCGCAGATCACGGACGTGACGCCGAGGATGGCGCCGCCGATCGATCGCATCGCCTCGTGTGTCGCCTCGCGCGGATCGAGACCGTTGTCGTGCATGACCTTCTCGACCGCCTCGACGACGACGATCGCGTCATCGACGACGATGCCGATCGCGAGCACGAGTCCGAAGAGCGTCAGCATGTTGATCGAGAAGCCGAGCACGAGCATGCCCGCGAAGGTGCCGATGATCGACACCGGAATCGCGATCATCGGGATGATCGTCGCGCGGATCGAGCCCAGGAAGAGGTAGACGACGAGCAGCACGAGGACGAACGCCTCGATGAAGGTGTGCACGACGAGCTCGATCGAGGCGTCGACGAAGACCGTCGTATCGTAGGGAATCGACCACTCGATCCCCTGCGGGAACGTGCGCCCGAGTTCTTCGAGCTTCGCGCGCACCGCATCGGCGAGCGCCAGTGCGTTCGCGCCCGGGCGCAGGTAGACACCGAGCGCGGTCGCGGGA
>CAZPJJ010000423.1:0-3777 GCA_964586535.1 uncultured Acidobacteriota bacterium
TGTTCGAGCGCGCCGATCTCGCTCTTCAAGAGCGCGATGCGCTGATCGAGCACCTCTTTGGCGACGAGCCAGTCGCGCTTTTCCTTGGAAATGATCTGCTGCGTCTCGACCCACTTGGCGAGGGTGTCACGTGCGGTGTCGAGATCGGACTCTCCGCCACCGCCCGATTGGGCCGACGCTTGCGGGCCCGCAACGCCGGCCAGGACCGCCAGGATCGCGAGGAGGAGGAAAAGGTGGTTCTTTCGCATCGGGCTCTTTTCCCGGGGCGCTCTCGCGCCCGTCTGGCAGAAGTGACACAAAGAGCGAACGCGTTGCCGCCCTGCCGGGGCGGCTTCACAGGTCCCCTTGCAGGGGATCACCACTTGTAACTCATCGAGACGGAGTACCGTCGCGCCGTCTCGCGCAGTGTCTTGATCACCTCGTTCTCCTGCGGGTCGCGACCGACCGTGCGGCGGTCGCGAGCGAGGAGTCCGCGGGCTCGAAACGAGACCGACAAACCCTTCTTCAGTTTCTGTTGAAAGGTGAAGTCGAGGTTGGCGAACGAGGACTCGATCACGTCCGGAACGCCTTCGGTCGCGCCTCGCGCCGCGCCGGAGAGCACGGTCTCACCGATGACGTTGAAGAAAAGACCCGCCGAGGTGCCGCGGTCCTCATCGTCGTACGTCAGGGAAGCGTTCGCGATGTACTCGGGCTGACCGAGAAGCCGCCGTGTGTCTTCGTCGAGGTCGTAGGGCGCGAGGGAAACCTGTTCGACGACGGGGACTTCGACTTCCGAATCGAGAACGGTGAAGTTCACGGATCCGACGAACTTCTCGAGCTTCTTCCAGATGACGTCCAGTCCCGAACGCGCTTCGATCTCGACGCCCTGAAGCCGCCCCTTGTCGAAGTTCGTCGGCTGAATGAAGGGATCGCTGCCCAGCGAGAACGCGGTGTACTCGATCGGATTCGTGATGTCTTTGTAGAAGAGGCTCGCCGCGAGGACGTCTCCCGGACGAGGGAACCACTCCCAGCGCAGGTCGTAGTTGTCGATGTCGGAGAGTTCGAGCTCCGTGTTGCCGAAGAATCGATCGCCGAACGCCGCGTCGTCCGTTGCGACGGGAGCGAGTTCGCGGAAGGTCGGGCGCGCGATCGTCTGGCTCCAGGAAGCGCGGAGATTCATCTGCGGGCGGAGCTCGTAGATCGCGCTCACCGCGGGAAGCCATGCCTCGTCCGAGATTTCGGAAACCAGTTCGGACGGCGGCAGCTCGACCTGCGCGCGATTGCCGTTGACTTCGTCGAAGACGATGAAGAAGAGGTCGTCCGTGGGATCGAGCGTGTCGAAAGGAGCGATGAAGATATCGGTCGTTTCGAAACGCGCGCCGACGACCGCCTTGAGGCGCTCGGTGATCGGCAGCGTCGCCATCGCGTACGCGGCCGTGATCTCCTGCTCGGCGGTGTAGCTCACGTCCTGTCCCGTCGTCTTGAGATACCAGATGAGCTGATGCGGATAGACGCAGGGCGATGTGAACGGGTTCTGCGTTCCCGTGCACTGGTTCGGCGAGAGCCCGATGCGCCGGTCGTCGAAAAAGACATCGGTCCAAATCTGTCCGGGGTAGAGGGCCGTGAACCCCGCGAACGAATTGTTGAGCTGCGAGACGGGGTTCCTCCGCGGATTAGGTGACGTCTGAAAGTCGTAGACGTACGAAACCTGGTCGTAGACGCGCTCGGCCTGCTCGCCGTAGACGCCGAATTTGACCTCGGACTCCAGCCCGTCCCACTGCTGGAACTTCAACTTCGCGTTCCCCGAGAATTGCTCGTTGCGCTCTTCGATGTTGATGAAGATGCGCCGCGACCCGCCCTCGCTCACGCCCGTGGGACGCGTTCCGTTTCCGGTGTTGGGATCGAAGTCGTAGACGAAGAAGCGAACGTCGGGCTCGTCCTGGCGCGTGTAGTTCGCGGAGGCGACCCAGTTGGCTTCCAGTGTTTGACTCCCTTTGCCGAACGAGAAGAGGTCCTCGAAGGCATGGTCGCCGTGGAGTTGAACCGAGACGACGGTGCGCTCGGTGTAGCGCAACGTCTGACCGATCTGCGGGCCGTTCTGGCCCTGGCGGTTGAGTTGGAAGCGCGCCTTGTCCTCGGAGGCCTGATTCGCGACGACCTTCAGCGAGAAGCCGTGATTCTCGACGGGGCGGAACTCGGCACTCCCGAGCAGCCCGATCAGCAGTTCGTCGCTGCCCTGGCTGTCTTCTCGAATCTCCGCTCGGACCGGATCGGATTCGCCCTTCGCGACCTTGTTATTGAGTCCGCCGTCGAAGAAGTCATAGGAATGCGAGTAGGTCAGGGAGCCTAGAAAGCCGAAAACCCGCCCCTTCTCGGTGCGGTACTTGTTGCCCCCGGTGAACGAGAAACCGTGGTTCCACTCGGCCGACTCGCGGGTCGTTCCGATGACGGGGACGAACGCACGCGTGGCGCGATCGATGACCTGGGCGTCCAGGATCTGCTGCGGCGACGGGCGCGTTCCCGTGTTCGCGCCAGGGCTCGGCAGGGCCGCCGGATCGATGTCGGGGTGCTCGCGTGAGTCGTCCGTCGAGAAGCCTTTGCGATCGACGCCGCCGCCGTCGTAGGTGAGGAAGTCGGGATTGTCGGTCGCGTTCTCGTCGTACTCCGTCGAAACGGAAACGGAGAGTACCCGCTCTTCGGGCACGGACTTGGTGCGGATGTCGACTCCGCCCCCGGTGAAGTCACCCTGCAGATCGGGCGTGAAGGTCTTGTTGACGGTGACGCTATCGAGCGTTCCTGCGGGGAAGAGGTCGACCTGGACGGCCCGCCGACGCGGATCCGCGCTGGGAACGCGTACGCCGTTGAGCGTCGTTCCCGTATAGCGATCCGAGAGGCCGCGCACCGTCGCGTACTTGCCGTCGACGATCGACGTTCCGACGACGAGTTTGAGCGCCCCCGCGACATCGCTGGCGCCCGCGCGGCTGATCAGCTCGGACGAGATCGCGTCTTGGACTTGCAACGCCGTGGCGCGAATCTCGAGCAGACCGAGTTCGCTGCTCGCCAGCGGATCGAAGCCGGTGACGACGAGTTCCTCGAGTTCGATGACCTCGGCGACGAGTTCGACTTCGATCTCGGCGAGGCGATCGGGTGTGACGACGACACCCGTCCTCACGATGCGCTGGTAACCGGGCTTCGAGACCGTCACCGTATAGGCGCCGGGAGGGACGGCCGGGAAGACGATCGTGCCTTCGTCGGTAGTTTCGAGACTCAGCAACGCTTCGACGATCGCCACGCGCGCTCCGCCGAGCGGGACCTCGAAGTCGCGATCCTTCACCGAAACGCGCAGCGCGCCGGCGGAGACCTGCGCGCGCGCCGCGCCAGGCCCGGCGATCAGCGCTACGAGAAAGACGAGCGCAGTGGCGACGAGGCGACGGCCTCGCTTCGGACGCCGGGACGGCGCCGCGGGCGGAGCATCCGCATCAGCATCGATCGCGGACGCGAGCAGCGTCGCGTCTTCAAGACTCTGGCTCACCGTCGATCTCCGCGTTCCCCGCAGCCGGAGCCAGGGAACTACCGCTCGGTTGGGCACGCGCGATCTGCACGTCTTCAACGGGTAGTGGCGCGTCCTCGCATCCCGCACGCGGCCGCACGGCCGGCGTGATCTGCGACTCGGGCGAACCGCAACGAAGGGCGATGGGTCGCGAAGGATCAACTCCGTGTTGGTCTCTCGCGCCGGGGCCGTGGCACCCGCTCTTGCCTGGCGCCCGTCGCGAACAGCGATCGTTGGGCTCGAAATCC
>CAZPJJ010000424.1:0-3741 GCA_964586535.1 uncultured Acidobacteriota bacterium
GATCCTGCTCATCGGTTCGATGATCGGCGTTTCCACGGCGATCGAGAGCACGGGCGCGGCCTCGTGGCTTGCGGAAGGGATCATCGGGGCCATCGGTGGCGAGAGTGCTTCGCCGCTCCTCTTGCTCGCCGTGCTCTACTGGATCGTCGTCTTGCTCACGCAGACCATGGCGAACGCGGCGGCGGCTCTGCTCGCGTTGCCGATCGCGCTCGCCGCGGCGTCGACGATGGGTGTCGATGCGAGGCCCTTCGCGATCACGATCACGATCGGCGCGTCGCTCGCGTTCATGACGCCGCTCGAGCCCGCGTGTTTGCTCGTGATGTCGACGGGCCGCTACCGGGTCGTCGATTTCATCCGCTTCGGCTTGCCGCTCTCGGTGCTTTGTTTCGGGATCGTGATGCTGATCGTGCCGCGCCTCTGGTCGTTCTAGGCCCGGGCTTCATGAATCGTCCTGGCCAAGCCGGCCAAGCCGAACGAGGGGCACGCGGTCTCGGGGTCACCAGGGAATCTCGTCCCAGGGCACGAGGCGATTGGCGACCTTGAGCATGATCCAGACGCGTCTCGTGGTGCGCTCTCGAACGTCCCCTTCATAGGGCGCGATGGGTTCGCCGACGGTGACGCGCTCGATGAGCGGGTCGATGACGAACGCCAGTTTGCGGCCGTCCTGGCCCGTGCGGAACACACGCGCGGTACCCGACTCGATGAGGTGCGAGGCGCGCGTCCCTTCCTGGTCGCGCATCCACTCGAAGGCGAGTTCGTCGCGATCGGATTCGGCGGACATGGACACGACCTTCAGGAGACCGGGATAGGCTCGCCACACGTAGCGCGTTTCGGCGCGCCACTCGGTGTCGACGCTGAAATCCTCGCCGGTCCACCAGTAGAGCCGAAGCTCGTAGCCTTCGCCGCTCTCGCTCTTTCGGATCTGCACCGCCTGTCGCTGGCCGGGCTCCACGCGGAACCACGTGCCCTCGAAGGTGCCGGCATCCGTCGACGGCGGGACGTCTGCGGCGAGGCTTGCGCCCCCTGCCGGGAGCATGGCGAGCACGAGTATCGCGAGCAGACGGCGGGCGAGATGCGAAGCGGGGGGCCGGGTCGGCATGGTCAAGAACCTCCGGAAGGCGCCTGAGGGTCGTCGTCGGGCGCGAGATGGTTTCTAGCGGACGACGGCCCTGGCGGCAAATCGGATGCTCCCGCCGCGTCAGGCGGCTCTCGTCCAGCGCTGGTCAGGAGTCGTTGCGCCGCCTCCACGAGAGCACCGTGGGCGCGCGCCGCGGCGGAAGAGGCGAGCCCAGCGTCCGCGAGCGCCGCGGTGTGCCGCGCGAGCGTCTCCGCGTCGCCGCGCGCGGCGGGTCCGGTCAGTCCGTCGATGGGGCCGCGCAGGCGGTAGCCCTCGACGGCCGAGCGGGCGAGAGCGGCGGCGAGGCCGCGGGCGGATCCGCGCTCGACGCCTCCTTGGACGAGCAAATCCTCGGCGAAGCCGAGCAGGGTCACGAGATCGCCCGCGGCGAGCACGCAGGCGAGATGGACCAGCGGGCGCGCGCGGTCGTCGACCTCGACGGCGTCCATGCCAAGGTCCACGGCCAAGGCGCGCGCCGCCACGATCGCGTGGGCGTCGCCGGAGATCGTGGCCGTTGCTCCGCGCAGCGCCTCGGCCGCTCCGGAGCCGCCCAGGGCGACGGCCGGATGAAACACCCCTGTCGCCAGTCCCTGGGCCGCGAGAGGCATCAGCACGTCGCGCGACCAAGCTCCCGCAAGGTGCAGGGCGACTGCGACGTCAGGGGGCTGCGCACGAGAGAGAGGCACAGCCAAACGTTGGGCGACGGAAGCGAGGGCGTCGTCGCGTACGGCGACCAGGAGGAGACGCACGCCATCCATGAAGGACGACTCCTCCGAGAACGACTGCGCGCCCGTCTCGTGCGCGGCCTCGGAGCAGCGCGCAGCGTCGCGGCCCCAGAGCCTCACCTCGCGGCCAGCACCGACGAGGGCCTTGGCCAGGGCGCGCGCCGCGCGCCCCGTTCCAGCGATCGCGAGCGGTTCGAGAGCGGGGGGCTTCATGCGGGCTCTCCCGCGATGGCTCGCCAGAGCGCACTCATGTCGTCCGGGATCCGGCTTTCGAACGCGCAGCGCTCGCCCGTGCTCGGGTGCGTGAACGCGAGCTTCTCGGCATGCAGAGCCGGGCGTTTCATCGCTCTCACCGCCAGGCGCAGACGAGGGTCGAGGATCGAGCGCGAGCGATCGCCGCCGTAGATGGCGTCGCCGACGATCGGGTGGCCGATGGCTTGCAGATGCACGCGAATCTGGTGCGTGCGCCCAGTGAGGATGCGAACGGCCACCTGCGCGAATCCCGGCGCCTCCGCGAGCACGGTCCACTCGCTTTGTGCCGCGCGCCCGCGCGCCGCGCGCGCCGACATGCGGGTGCGCGTCTTGGGGTCGCGTCCGATCGGGAGATCGACGACTCCGCTTGCCTCGCGAGGCCGGCCCCACACGATGGCGCGGTAGATCTTGTCGACGCTCCGCTCCCGAAACTGTGCCGTGAGCGTGCGGTGCGCCGCGCCATGCCGCGCGATGAGCAAGAGCCCGGTCGTCCCGCGGTCCAGACGGTGGACGAGCCCGCCGCGTCCCTCGCCGCCGACGCCAGCGAGCGCGGGATCGTGATGCAGGAGCGCCGCGACGAGCGTGCCCTCGCGGACCCCGGCGCCCGGGTGCACGACGAGACCAGCGGGCTTCTCGAGCACGATGACGTCGTCGTCCTCGAAGAGGATCGTGAGCGGGATCGGCTCGGGTTCGACGCGGGGGTCCTCGCGGGGTAGCGGGGGAAGGACCAAGCGAACTTCGGCGCCTTCGTCGACGACGTGACCCGGCTTGGCCGGCGCGCCGTCGACGAGCACCGCGCCGTCCCGGATGAGCTTTGCGAGCTGCGAGCGCGAACGCTCGGGGTGATGCGTGGCGCAATAGCGGTCGAGTCGCGTGCCGGCTTCATCGGCCAAGACGCGATGGACCGCGATCTCGCCGCCGTCGACGCTCACGGCGTGCCGCTCTCCAGGACGGGGGGGGCGCGCCGGCGCAGCATCCACCACACGGCCAGTGCGACAGGCACGATGAGCAACGAGAGGATCTGGCTCGTCGAGAGTGTTCCGCCCAGCCAGACTCCACGCACCGCGTCGCCGCGGAAGAACTCGACGACGAAGCGCCCCGCGCCGTAGGTCGCGAAGTAGACCGCGGCAGCCTCGCCTGGCGTGCGGCGGCGGCGGTCGGCGAAGGCGACGAGCGGCAGGACGACGGCGAGCGAGAAGAGCGCCTCGTAGAGCGGGGCCGGGTGGAGGGGAGTGCCGAGCGGCACCCCTGTGCGCAGGTGGGCGTCGACCGAGTGGTAGGTCACGCCCCAGGGGGCGGTGCAGGATCCGCCGAAGCAGCAGCCGGCGGCCATGCAGCCGAGCCGGCCGATGGCCTGGCAGACCGGCATCGGCACCGCCGCGAGGTCGGCGATCTCGCCCAGCGACACGCCGCTGCGCCGGGCCGCGAGCACGAGGCCCAGCAGTCCCCCGAGGATCGCGGTCCACACGACTCCCGCGGCTTGCAAGAAATCGGCGGAGAGCAGGCGAGAGGGTTCGGAGAGATAGAGCGGCAGATCGACGACGAGCAGTCCGATCTTGCCGCCCGCGAGCCCGCCGACGAGGCCCCAAAAAACGACACCCATCGCATTGTCGACGTCGATGCCGCGGCGCATCGCGCGCCGCGCGA
>CAZPJJ010000425.1:0-3696 GCA_964586535.1 uncultured Acidobacteriota bacterium
GAGCTGGCCGCGGTTCATCTCCGGAACCACGATCGTTTTCACTTGCTCGCCGAGGGCGCGCACTTGATCGACGGGGAACGGCCAGATGGTCGTCGGCGAGACGAACGAGACCGGGATGCCCTTCTCCTCGCGCGCCATCTTCACGGCACGTCGTGCCGAGCGGGCGGTCGAGCCGTAGGCAAAGACGCCGATCTTCGCCCCCTCGACCATGTCGACGTCGCAGTGGACGATCTTGTCGTGGTGGCGCTCGATCTTGCGGTGCAGGCGCTCGATCAGCGCGTCGATCTTGGCGGGGTTGTTGGTCGGGAAGCCGGTCTCGTCGTGGGCGAGGCCCGTGACGTGGAATCGGTAGCCGCGCCCGAACGAGGCCATCGGCGGCACATCGTCGGAAGTGTGGCGGTACGGCAAGTAGGACTCCGGTGGATCCTCGGGATCGACGCGCTCGACGACCTGCACCGTGCCTGGCAACTCGACCTTCTCGTTCACGTGGCCGACGATCTCGTCGAGCAGGAGAATCACGGGCGTGCGGTAGAGCTCGGCGAGGTTGAACGCGCGGATCGTGAGGTCGTAGGTTTCGCGCACGCTGCGCGGGCAGAGCGCGATGATCGGATGGTCGCCGTGCGTA
This sequence comes from uncultured Acidobacteriota bacterium, assembly GCA_964586535.1. Lineage (GTDB taxonomy): Bacteria > Acidobacteriota > Polarisedimenticolia > J045 > J045 > CAZPJJ01. The sequence goes on from CAZPJJ010000425.1 coordinate 626, forward strand.
CCCCAGCGTGCCTGCATGACGTCCGCTTGCGCGGGCATCGTCGGCAGGCCCGTGCTCGGGCCGCCGCGCTGGACGTCGACGACGACGCAGGGCACCTCGGCCATGCACGCGTAGCCGATGTTCTCCTGCTTGAGCGAGAAGCCGGGGCCGGACGTCGCCGTCATCGACTTCGCGCCGGCCAGGGACGCGCCGATGATCGCGCCCATCGCGGCGATCTCGTCTTCCATTTGCACGAAGCGGCCGCCGAAGCGCGGGAGATGGCGCGAGAGGATCTCGGCGATCTCGGTCGACGGCGTGATCGGATAGCCGGCGTAGAAACGGCAGCCGGCGGCGAGCGCCGCCTCGGCACACGCTTCGTTGCCCGTCATCACGCGGACTTGGGGTTTCGTCGTCTCGGTCGTGGACATGGAGACTCCCCGAGCGTCACTTGACGTCGATGGCGAAGTCGGGACAGACGGATTCACAGATCAAGCAGCGCGTGCAGGCTGCGGCGTCGATGACGACGGGCAGCACGCCTTCCATCTTGAGCACGTGCTTGGGACAGAACATGACGCAGAATTCGCAGCCCTTGCAGCGATCCTCCCGGACGGTGATCGTCGCGGGCACGCGATCGCGCGCGGGTTTGTGTTCGGCGCTGCCAGCGGATTCGGTCAAAGTTGCGCCCTCCTCATGCGGCGCCCTCGGCCCGTGCGGTGCCCGGGTGCTGCCTGGCGACCGTGACCGGCGTCGATTCGGTGGAGTAGGCGGTGTCTCCGAAGGGAACGTGGGTCCGAAGAACGACCGCCTAATTTGCCGGTAATCTAGCACGCGCTCGGCCGAATGGCTAAACCTGATGGCGAGCTTACCTGATCCGCCGGTGATTCCTGCTCACCTATCGCGCAGTCGTCACGTGCCCGCTGGGAATCGGACGACCTCGAACACGCGGCCTGTGCCCGCGTGATGCGCGAACCAGGCGAACCAGAGCGCGTGGATGGTGGGCATTGGCTCGCCAGTTTCGGCGTGGCGCGCGACGACGACGGGCTCGGCGGCCCGGTAAGTGAGCGTCACCGGGATCCCGCCCAACGTCGCGGAGACCGTTGTCTCGGCGCCGGGCTCGGCGGGCACACGGGAGGCCAGATCGGGGAAGGGGACCACCCACCATGCATCGCCGGAGTGGATCGCGACGATGCGGTCCTTGAGCCTGAGTCCGCTCGTCTCGGGGGGGAGCGCAGCGACCGGAAAGCGCAGGCGATCGTCGCCGAAGTACGCACCGAAGGGATCGCGGCGGTACTGCTTGACCATCTGCGGCTCGGGCTTCACGAGCGTCGTTTCGGGATGGGCCGCCAGCCATGCGTCCCAGTGATCGAGTACGGACGTCACGAGGACGAGGCGCTCCCCGCGGGCCGCGGCCGGGCCGGCGATGGCGCGCTGCTGGAGCTGGCTCCAGAGGCTCTCCTGGGTGGGATCCGGGCGGCGGTCGAAGAGCAGGAGGTTCGAACTCCAGAGGAGGCCGCTGACGCGAAACTCCAGGGTCTCGCCGCCCATGCGCCGGTCGAAGACGAGCGCCGCGTCCGCCAGGGGATTGTAGGTCACGGCGATCGGCACGCCGCCGAGGGTGTCGTTGATGACCTCGTGCCAGTTCAAGAGGCGCAGCGGATAAGCGCGTGCCTCGCCACCGATCGCCACGCCGATCACGCGTTGGCCTGGAACGACGTACTTACCGCGCAGGATCCCGAGCGCTTCTTTGTCGTTGGCGAGGGCGGGGTCGAGGTGCGGCGGGTCGACCAGCGCCCTCACGCCGTCCTTGGCGAAGCCGGCGGCGGCGAGAGCGTCGCGTGAGACGAGCAGCGGCTCGAGCGCGAAGCCGTAGGTCGCCGGATCGCTGCCGTCGCCGATCGCGCGCGAGCCCGCGCCGCGGAGGATCGGCTGGATACCCCAGGCAAGCACGATGACTGCAGCGACGGCGGCCAGAATGAAGACGTAGCCGCCAGAGGCGAAAAACCCGCGGCGCGCGGGAGGGGTGGCTGGGGCCGGCGTGGTCATGTCCGCGCGGAGATGACGAGGGCGCCGAGTACGAGCGGAAGGTAGACGAGAGATGCCAAGAAGACGCGCTTGGCGTGGCGATCGGAGCGATCGTGGACGAGCGCGACCGAGAGCGCGGACATGGCGAGCCCGAGAATCACCGCGACCGTCGCGTAGCCGGTGCCGGCGAGACCGCCCGCCGCGGCCATGAGCGTCACGGGGACGAGCGCGAGGCTGTAGAGCAGCACCATCCCTGAGGTGAGATGCCCCGTGCCGTCCGACGAGGGCAGCATGTGGTAGCCGCCGCGCTCGTAGTCCTCGCGGTAGAGCCAGGCCAGCGCGAGGAAGTGCGGGATCTGCCAGACGAAGAGCACCGCGCCGAGGATGAACGCGCCCGGTTCGAGCGCGCCCGTTGCGGCGGTCCAGCCCATCATCGGAGGAATCGCGCCGCAGATCGCGCCGACTTGGGTGTTGAGATGCGTGCGCACCTTGAGCGGCGTGTAGACCAGCACGTAGAGTGCGATGACCGCGGCGGAGAGCATCGCGGTCAGGCCGTTCACGAAGACCGCGAGCACGAGCACACCCAGGAATGACCACGCCAGCGCCGCGGCGAGCGCGTGTCTCGGGGTCAGCGCGTGCGACGGAAGCGGACGCGACGCCGTACGGCGCATGCGCGCATCGCGCTCGCGTTCGACCCACTGGTTGAGGCCGTTCGCTCCCGCGGCCGAGAGTGCGGTCCCGACCAGGGTCCATGCGAGAAGCGCGAAGTCAACCGGCGACGGCGCGACGACGAGAAATCCGACCGCCGTCGTCGCCACGACCAGCGAAGAGAGCCGTGCCTTCGCGAGTTCGAGATGGAGCGACACGACACCCCGGCGGCGGACCGGCTCCGCTGCTGCGATCGAGGCCGCTGCTGCGCTGGGTGCTGTCGTCATCGGAAGCCCCGGATCTTAGCCCGGAACTCCGCCCCCCGCCCCTGGGGACAGTCGACTTAGGGGGACAGGCACCCTAAGTCGCCTGTCCCTCTAAGTCGCCTGTCCCCCTAAGTCGACTGTCCCTCTAAGTCGCCT
>CAZPJJ010000426.1:0-3689 GCA_964586535.1 uncultured Acidobacteriota bacterium
CGCCGGACGAAGCGCGTCCGCGAGGCCTCGAACTTCCTCCCGTCGTCGTACCGCCGCGCATCCCCGAGGCGCGACTCGAAGAGGACGACTCCGCGCCGGCGCTGCCGTCTCCCCATGCCCCCGCGACGGCGCACGTCTGCACGCTCGACATGCTCCCGATCCCCGCACGGGACGCGCTTCTGCCCATCCTTGGCGACGATGCGTCCGGCAAGCTCTCGTTGTCGCTGCAGATCACCGAGACGTTGCCGCCTTCGGAAGCGGACAAGCGCGCGTATTGGCGCTATCACGGGCGACGCCGCGCGCGAACGGACACGACCGGCACGAGCAGCGGCGCGGATGCCGTGGCGGAAGAAGGCAGCGTGCAGACCTCGGCGACGCTCGATGGCGAGCAGGTGCCGTACCAGGAGTTCGTCGCTACGCTGCCGAAGTGGGAGGACGAGCCTTACCAGGTGCGTCTCCAGCTTCGCGTCGAGAGAGCGTCGGGCGATCTGGTCCTGCAGGGCGGCCTGCTGATCGGCAACGCCGCGCGCGTGCCCCCCGTCGACGAGGAGGCTCCCCCCGCCCCGCCGCCCGCGTGCGCGCTCGATACCGCGCGATTCCGGGAGATCGCGACGCGGCGCTGAGATCAGTTCGGAGTAACGCGAGTGAGATCGACGAGCACGACGCGCCAGCCGTCCGGATCGACGAAGGTGAGGCTCTTGTCGCGCCAGTAGGGGTTCTCGGGTTCGACGGACTGATGTCCCCATTCCTCGAGCCGCGCTGTGCGCTCCGCCCAAAGCTCTGAGTCTTCGAAATAGAGCACGAGGAGATTGTCTTTCGTGGGCGCGGGACACGGAGAGCCGTCCCGATGACTCGTCAGTTCCAGATGCACTTCCCAACCCGGGAGCCCGAGCATCACGCCGTCATAGCCCGCGTGATCTTCGAAGGTCGCGAGCACGGGAAGCCCCAAGGCATCGCGGTAGAAGCGCACGCACTCGTCCATGCGGTCGGTCGGGCGCGCGAAGCGGACGTTGGCGAAGCGCGGCTTGGTCATCGCGATCGATCCTCGTCATCGGGTTTCCACGAATCCGCCAGCGCGCGCGCGTCCCGGCGCTCCTCGTCGTCGAGGTCGTCGAATTCCGTCGCGACCAAGAAAGCAGCGAAATCGTTGCCCCGATCCGCCGCGAGGTGCGCCCACATCAACGCCTCGCGCGTGCGCGACGCATCGCCGACGTCCTCGCGCAGCACGACGGCGAGGCCCGCCATGGCCTCCGCGTCTCCAGCGTGGGCCGCGCGCCGGTACCAGTACTCCGCAAGCGTGTTGTCGCGAGGAAGTCCCCGGGCCGTGTAGTAGAGAAATCCCAGTTTCGTCTCCGCGCGCACCGAGCCAGCTTCGGCGGCGCTGCGCACCAGGGCCGCGCCAAGCGCCGCGTCGCCGTTTCGGCCGCGGCCTTCGATGAGCGCGAGCCCCCATTCAAGACGAGCGTCGAGATCGCCCTCGCGTGACCGTTCGGCGAGAGCGGCGAGCGGATCGTCCGCGGATCGGCGTGGACTCGCGCATGCGAGCAACAACACCGAGACCGCAGCGACGACGGCGCAGAGGGGCGGGCGATGAGAACGAGAGAAAACCATCGCGAACGACATCATCCTCGACCCGGCCCTCGTTCAGCAACTTTTCTTTCGACGCGTGCCGTGGTTCGGCTAAGATCGGCGCGAGCGGGAAAAGCAACCCTGAGGATCAAATGACGACTCCTTCCAAGACCACGGTGGTCTCCTTCCAGCGATGGATGCTCGAGAACCAAGAGTTCTTGGATCGCCTCGGCCAGCATGCGGCTCGTCGCATCGCCGATTCGATCCTCGAGCGCGGCGAAGTCGACTGGGAGGAAGTCATCAGCGGGCTCTCGGATGACATGGAGCGCGAAATGCGCTGGCTTGCGCCGCGGACGATGGCCTAGCCGGTTAGGCTGACAGCCGCGCGGCGACGCTTCCGTTCCGCCATGGACGCGGAACGCGGCAGAGTTTGTCCCACGGGGTTTCGATGTCGCGACCAACCTTGACGCTCGTGTCACGTCTTTCGAACGATGACCGCACGATTCTCTTCTGCCCGGGGCCGGGCCACGTGCGCTGGCTGCGGACGGTAGGCGAGGGACTCCTGCCCGCGTCGACCTGCGGGGTATTGCGCCGGGACGGACGCGCCTTCGATTTGCTCGTGCCGGAGGGAGTGCAGGGATTCATCGAGACCATCGAGGTTTCCGGAACGTGGGCGCTCTGCGAACACGGAACGCCGCTCGCGATTCTCGCGAACCGCTCCGCGGAGGCCGCCTTGTCGGCGGCGTCCGGCTCCGGCGAATCGTCTGCCACCGAGGGTCACCTCGTGCGCTCGCCGAGCCACGGCACGTTCTATCGCCGGGCATCTCCCGACGCCCCCGCGTATGTCGAGGCCGGGCAGCACGTGGATGCGGGCGCCACGATCGGGCTCGTCGAGGTCATGAAGTGCTTCTCGCCGATCGCCTTCGAACCTCCCGCCGGCTTCACCCGCGGTCGCGTGCTCGAGGTCCTCGTCGCCGACGGCGCCGAAGTCCAAGCTCAACAACCCTTGTTGCGCGTCGAATTCTAGTCTCGAGACTTCCCGCGAGCCTTGGCGGAAGACACTCGCGCCGCACACCCGCCTCTCGCGCTGGCTCCGTGACCCGGAGGGCCCCGGCCCTCGGGGCGGAGATCCGCCGCGGATCCGAGTCGGAATTCGTGAGCGCGGAGCGCCGATTCTCCCTTTCCGATCGGCCCCGTCGGGGTACGCTTCCGGCGCCGCGCGCGCATCGCCCGCGGCGAAGAGGTGCTCGATGCCGGCGAATCGTCGACTCGCTCACTGGCTCGCTTTCGGTGTTCTGCTCGCCGCGCTCAGCGGTTGCGCGTCCCTCGCGCCCTCGCCCGACGGACTACCGAGCGCGTCACGTGACGAGAGCCACTCCGCGAAGCGGAGCGGCAACATTCCCCCCCACAAGGTGATCGTCACCTACGAGCCGGCGGCGACGCCTCGTCTCGTCGACGACGCGAGCGAGACCAACGTGCGCGTCAATCAGGACGCATCGGGACGCAATCAGAACGAGACGACGATCGCGATCTCGCCCATCTCGCCGGAGATCATCATCGGCGGCGCCAATGACGCGCGATTCGGAACGTGGGCGGCGGCCTACTACGCGAGCAGCGACGGCGGCGCGACATGGACCGATGGCGCGATGCCGTTCCGCAAGTACACGAACCAAGGCGATCCCACCGTGGCGTTCTGCGGCGACGGGACGGCGGTGTTCGGCTACCTCGACTACGTCGGCGCCTATCAAGATCATCGCTTGGTCGTCGGCAACTCCTCCGATGGCGGCGCGACTTGGAACGGCCCGGGCGTCGTCTACGAAGGGCGCTCGCCCTTCGCCGACAAACCCTACATCGCGTGTGCTCCCGAGGGCGGAACGTATGGCAGCCGCGCTTACATCTCGTGGACGCACTTCGGCTTCGGCTCGTCGCCGATCCGCTTCGCCTACTCGACGAATCGCGGCATCTCGTGGACGGGCGCGAAGAACATCTCCTCGTCGAACGGCGTTCAAGGCTCCGTTCCCGTCGCGGGAGGAAGCGGCGTCGTCTACGTGTTCTGGCTCGGTGGCGGTTCGATCACGTTCGCCAAGTCCACGAACGGCGGCGGTACCTTCGGCGCGGAG
>CAZPJJ010000427.1:0-3686 GCA_964586535.1 uncultured Acidobacteriota bacterium
AGGTGCTGGAGGGCGCGCTCGAACAGGCGCGCAAGGGGCGGCTGCACGTGCTGGGCGAGATGGCGAAGATCCTCGCGGCGCCGCGCGATCGTCTCTCGCCACGAGCGCCGCGCGTGTCGTCGCTGCGCATCAGGCCGAGCCGCATCCGCGACCTCATCGGGCCCGGCGGGCGCAACATCCAGGAGATCCGCAGCGCGACCGGCGCGGACATCGACGTCGGCGACGACGGACTCGTGCGCATCTACACGAAGGACGCCGCGGCAGCCTCCGAGGCGATGCGCCGCGTGCGCTACCTGACGCTCGAGCCCGAGGTCGGCGAGGTCTACGAGTGCGAGGTGATCCTCGTGCGGGACTTCTTCGCGATCGTGCGCCTCGGCGCGACGATCGAGGGCAAGCTATCTATCGGCGAGGTCGAGCACCGCCGCCTCGCGCGCATCCAGGACGCCCTCCAGCCCGGCGACAAGATCACCGTCCGCGTCCTCGGCGTCGACGAGCGCGGCAAGATCCTCGTCTCCAAGAAACAAGCCTGACCGGGGACAGTCGACTTAGAGGGACAGGCGACTTAGGGTGCCTGTCCCTCTAAGTCGCCTGTCCCTCTGAGTCGCCTGTCCCTCTAAGTCGACTGTCCCTCTAAGTCGACTGTCCCTCTAGGGCGACTGTCCCTCTAGGGCGACTGTCCTCAACGGAGGTTAGGACCAGCGGCGGGAGGACCAGACGACGGTGCCGAAGAGGAGCGGGCCGGGGATGCCGGCTTCGGAGAGGTCGAAGGGTTCGGGGGGGGCTTGGTCGCTGGGGTCGGCGAGGGCGAGGAGGGTCGTGCCGGCGAGGCTGGCGCGCGTGAGGACGAGGCCGCGGTCGGCGGTGCGCAGTACGTGGATGAGCGCGGAGTCCAGGCGCGCGGGTTTGCGATCGACGACGACGAGGTCGTTGGGCCGCAGCCAAGTCGTCACTCGCGAGCCGTTCGATTCGGTGACGCGCATCGCGACGAGCCCGGTCGCGGCGCCGCGGCCGAGCACGCGGCCGTCGAGTGCGAGGACGCGGTCGACGTCGTCGTCCTGGAGGTCACCTTCCGCGGGTGCCGCGCTTGCGTGGAGCAGCGGGACGAGCAGGGCGCCGGCGAGCGCGTCCTCGTCGAGCACGCCCGACATCGGCGATCGAGCATGGTGGCCGCCTGGCGCGGCGCGACCGGCGGACTCGCCCGCGAGCGGTGGGGGCAGCGTGCTGCGCCCGCCCTGCTCGTCGGGAATCTCGCCCAGCTCCGAAAGCGCCGCCTCGAGCGCCGCCGCGTCGCCGGCGATGAGCGGCGCGAGCGCGCTCTCCGATTCGCGGACACGCAGCACGGCCTCGCGCGTCTTCGCATCCATGCGCGCCGTCGCGGCCCACACGCGATAGAGATCCTCGCGTTCATCGAGGGCCTGCGCGATGCGCACGGCGACTTCTTCCGAGGGGATCTTCTCGCCATGCTCGATGAGCGACACGTACGAAGGACTCACGCCGGCGCGACGGGCGAGCTCCATTCCCGTGAGCCCGCGCCGTACTCGAAGCGTCCGGATCCTGCGATGGAGTGGAAGCAAATCTCCTCCCCACGTCGGCAGCGTCCGACCTCCTGTCGGGCGCTCACCTTCGGGCGCTGGGCCATTATCGACCAACGCGAGCGATTTCGGGCCAGCCCTCGGTGACGAGTTCGAAAGGTCGCTTTCGCGACCGGGTCCCCGGGCGCATCATGCGACCTCACGGAGACGAGCCGGCGTGATCATCCCCATCGGCGACACCCCGAACCCACTGGCCCGCCCCTACGTGACCTGGGCGCTCATCGCGCTGAACGTGCTCGTCTACCTCGCCTTCCTGCCGGCCTCGCTCACCGCCGCCGATCCGCGAGACCCCGCCTTCCGCGCCTATCTCGAGACGCTGGTCACCGAAGGACGCCTGCCGCCGAGCGAGGTCCGTGCCTTCGCCGCCTCGGTCAGCGCCTACGACCTCGTCGTCTTCGAACATGGATTCCTGCCCGCCGAGCCCGCGCTGCTCGACATCCTCACGAGCATGTTCCTGCACGGGGGCTTGATGCACCTCGCGGGCAACATGCTTTTCCTCTGGATCTACGGCGACAACGTCGAGCACCGCCTCGGCCGCCTGGGATACCTCGCGGCCTATCTCGGCACGGGCCTGCTCGCCACGCTCACCGACGGCCTGCTGCGCGCGGGATCCTCCGTGCCGAGCGTTGGCGCCTCGGGCGCGATCTCGGGCCTGCTCGGCGCCTATTTCATCTGGTTCCCGCGCAACCGCGTGCGGCTCTGGGTTTTTCTCTTTCCCTTCTTCGCCAACGTGATCGAAGTATCCGCTCGCCTCGTCCTCGGTTTCTATCTCGTGATCGACAATCTGCTACCCCTTTTCATCAGCGGCGGCGCGGGCGGCGTCGCCTATGGCGCGCACATCGGCGGGTTTTTCGCGGGCCTTGCCCTCGCGCTCGTCCTCCGCGGAACGCCCCGCCGCGAGCCCCGCGCACCGCGCGCGGCCCCCGCGAGCCACCGCGAGGATCCCGCCACCCCGCTCTCGATCCGCTTCCCGCAGGCGATCGCGGCCGGCGACCTCGAGCATGCGACGGCGCTCCTCTTCGGCGAGCCTCGCGCCCACACGCGCGAGGGCCTGCGTGTCGAGGACAAACTCGCGCTCGGCCGCGCCCTTCTGCAGAGCGGCCGCGCACCGCTCGCGCTGCAGGTCTTCCAGCGCGTGCTCGCCGAGAATCCCGTCGGTCCCTGGCGCGCCAAGGCCCATCTCGGCGCGGCCGAGGTCCTCCTGCGCCAGCAGGGCATGGAGACCGCCGCCTTCCAGCACCTCTACGACGTGCTCGAAGAACCCGCCTTTCCCGACGACCACGTGCGTGCGCGCACTCTCCTCGAGGCCCTTCGCCAGCGCACGCGCTCGCTGCCGCGCTTCTGACGCCGCTCGCGGCCTCGCGCTGGTGATGGGGCTACCATGGCCCGCATGACGGCTTGTCTCCCGGCGCTCCTCTTCCTGACCGCCGCCGCGACGGGCGCCTCCGCCGCGGCTCCCGCGCCCCTCGCGATCGAGCGCGCCGAGTTCCGCATCGCGTACGAACTCCCCGCCGAGACGCTCTCGATCGACGCGGACCTGCACGCCCCCGCGCCGCCGCCGGCCTCCTCCCGCATCACGCTACCGCTCGCGGAGGGACTCGTCGTCCTGCGCGCCTCCTTCGGCGACACCGCGCTCACGGCCGAAGCTCCCGCGACGCCCGGCGCCCCGTGGATCCTCGTCGCGAGCGCGCCGCTGCGGGGCGAGGGGCCGCTCGCACTCTCGCTGCGCGGTCCCGTCCCGCCCACGTCGAGCCAACGCGGCGCGCGCGACGCGCTCGTGCTCGACCTGCCCGGCGGGATCCTCCCCGGCGCCGTGTCCTCGTTCCGCGCGACGCGCGTCGTGCTCGCGCTGCCCGACGGCTGGCACGCGGCCTCGCATGTCGAGGCGCAGAGCACGCCCGCCGACGCGCCCGTCTTCGAGACGAGCCAGACTCCCGCGCGCCTCGTCATCGCCGCAGGGCCCTGGACGCCCAGCGGCCGCGCGCCGCGCGCCCACGTGCTCGACGCCAGCGCCGCCAGCGCCGCCGGCTCCGTCAGCCACGCAGCCGACGGCACCTCGTCGCTCGCGATCGCCCTGCGCGCCTCGCGCATCGC
>CAZPJJ010000428.1:0-3683 GCA_964586535.1 uncultured Acidobacteriota bacterium
GCGTCGGGCACCTACCGCTTGCGGCCCGATCACGCCGCGCACCTGACCGGCGACGCCCCTTTCGCGGCGATGCTGCGCCACCGCAATCGTCTTTTCGGGCTCTGGGGGCGGCTCGAGGAGATCGTGCGCGGGGCGGCGCCGGGCGGCGCGCCGAGCGTCCTCGACGACGAACACGCGAACGAGAGTTTCATCTTGGCGATGGCGCATGCCGCCCTGTCGCGAATCCCGCTCGTCCTCGACCGGCTGCCGCTCGCGAAGGCCCGGGTGTTCACCGACGTCGGGGGCGGTCCGGCCACCTATCTCGAAGCCGCGCTCCTCGCCCATCCCCATCTCCAAGGTGTGCTGCTCGACGTGCCGCTGACGGTCGGCGTCGCCCGGCGGCGTCTCGACGGCGCGCCCGTCGCGAACCGTCTCGACTTCGTGCCTTGGCGCTTTTTCGACGATCCTGCGCCCGCGGGAGTTCCCGAGGCCGACGTCATGCTCGTCTCGCAGGTGCTCCACGCCGAGGGCCCCGCGCGCAATCGCGTGCTTCTCGGCTCACTCGTTCCGCTGCTCGCGCCGGGCGGTGTGCTCGCCGTCCACGAGAACGCCTGCGAGCCCAGCCGGACGGAGCCCCTCCCCGCCGTGCTCTTCGCGATCAACATGCTCGTATCGACCGGCGAGGGGCGCACCTACACGATCGACGAAGTGCGCGCACTCGGGGCCGAGGCGGGCCTGCTTCCGCGCGACGCCAGCAGGTTGGACGAGCGCTCGGTGCTCGTACTCTTCGAGCGGCCGAAGTGACGGTCGAAGAGGCATAATGCGCGCTCTCCCCCCACCCACGAGGCGCGGCACGCGCGCGCCTGGAAGTTCCTCGTGAAGACGATCATCGAGCCTTTCAAGATCAAGACCGTCGAACCGATCCGCATGACGACGCGCGCCGAACGCGACGCGATCATCGCCGAGGCGGGCTACAACCTCTTCCTCGTCCACGCGGACGACGTTCTGCTCGACTTTCTCACCGACAGCGGCACCTCGGCGATGAGCCACGAGCAGTGGGCCGGGATGATGCGCGGCGACGAAGCGTACGCGTGCTCGCGCTCGTGGTACCGCTTCAAGGACGCCGTCACCGACGTCTTCGGCTTCCAGCACGTGATCCCGACGCACCAGGGGCGCGCCGCCGAGCGCATTCTCTTCTCGGTGCTCTGCAAGCAGGACGACGTCGTTCCCAACAACACGCACTTCGACACGACGCGCGCCAACATCGAGTACCGAGGCGCGCAAGCGCTCGATCTCTTGCGTCCCGAGGCGCTCGACGCCTCGGCCGTTCTGCCCTTCAAGGGCGACATGGACGTCGACGCTCTCGAGCGCACGATCGTTCGCTACGGCCGCGAGCGCATCCCGCTCATCATGCTCACGGTGACCAACAACTCGGGCGGCGGCCAGCCGGTGTCGATGGCCAACATCCGTGCCGTGAGCGCGATCGCCCGCCGCCACGAGATCCCCTTCTATCTCGACGCATGCCGCTTCGCCGAGAACGCTTATTTCATCAAGCTGCGCGAGCCGGGCTATGCCGCCAAGACCGTGAAGGAAATCGCGCGCGAGATGTTCTCCTATGCGGACGGCTGCACGATGTCGGCGAAAAAGGATGCCCTCGTCAACATCGGCGGCTTCCTCTGCACCAACGACGAACGCCTCGCCGAGCAAGAGCGCGACCTGCTCATTCTCACCGAGGGGTTCCCGACCTACGGCGGCCTCGCGGGCCGGGACCTCGAGGCGATCGCCATCGGCCTCGACGAGGTGCTCCACGAGGACTACCTCACGTACCGCATCGCCTCGACCGCCTACCTGGGCAACAAGATCGCCGAGGCCGGCGTGCCGATCGTCCAGCCTCCCGGAGGTCATGCGGTATACATCGACGCCAAATCGATGCTGCCGCACGTGCCGCCTCTCGAGTACCCGGGGCAGTCGCTCTCGATCGAGCTCTATCGCGAGGCGGGCATCCGCAGCGTCGAGATCGGCTCGGTGATGTTCGCGCGCCGCGATGAGGAGACGGGCGCCGAGATCCCGGCGCCCATGGAACTCGTGCGCCTCGCGATCCCGCGCCGCGTCTACACGCAGAGCCACGTCGACTACGCCGTCGAGGCGATCCTCGCCGTGAACGAGCGACGCGAGTCCCTGCGCGGCGTGCGCATCACGCACCAGGCGCCGTTCCTGCGTCACTTCACCGCGCGCTTCGAGCCGCTCTGAGGCAGGGCCTCATCCCCGCGGCGAAGAACGAAAAAGAACGGGGCGGCACGATGGCCGCCCCGCCCGCGGGCTTTTCTTGAAGCGCGCGAAGGGGCGCGCCTGTTCAGCGAATCAGAAACGGCCCTCGTTGTGGGCCAGGCCTTCCGGACGGAAGGTGACGTCGATCGTGCCCTGCACGCCCTGATGAGCCATCCAGAGCCGGGCCTTGTTGCCGTGCTCGGCGATCCAGGAGTTCATCCAGTTGATCTGATGGCGAGCGTTGGGAGTCATCGGAACCAACAGATCGAGATCCGCGGTGAGCATCAGATTGTAGGTGCCGAAGATCGGCATCCACTCGGTCTGACCGGCCGGATCGGTGAACGTGACCCAGAAGTTGTTCGGACGCAGCGGCATCAGGTAAGCGATGTTGCCGCGCCAGGTCGTCGTCTCGAGGTTCGCGAAGAGCCGCGCCCGCGCCTGGAGATCACCGGCGAAGATGTTGTCGCCGCACTCGCCGATGCGCGTCGCCTGATCCAGGAGAACCGATAGGCTGCGCGCACCCGAGCAGTCGGTGAAGAACTCGTAATCGAACGGGTCGTCGTTCTGGCGCGGGTTCCACGCGCGGACGATCTCGCAGTCCTCGAAGTTCCAGTCGCAGTAGGTCTGGTCGAGGAAGTTCACTGCGCCCGTCGGATCGAAGTTGTTGAACGTGTACAGCATCTGATCGCCGTACTGGTTCTGGTAGACCATCGAGAAGAGTTCGTCGGATCCATCGGCGTAGATCGTCGCGACCTGCGCCGACGGTGTGATGTAGGCCTTGTGCGCCGTACGCACGAGACCCGTGTAGCCGCCCCGGGCATCCGTCACGAACGGATAGTTCGTGATCGCGCACCCCATTGCCGCCGCCAGCAAGACGACGAGCAAAGCGTAGGCAAGCTTCTTCATGGAAAGGCTCCTTTCCCTGGCTCCGTCCCGGACCCCCCGGTCTCGTCGGAACCGGATCCTTCTGAGAGTCGAGGTTCTCGCGAAACGCTCGGGAGACCCCGCTCACACGTCCGCGCCGCGACACTCGCCGTACCCTTCGCACCGCGTCTTCGGCGGTCTACCGCCCCGCCGCCGGGGCGACGCCTCGCTCGCGAGCCCGCCTCGAGAACGAGACGGACGGGCGCCATCGGCACAGAAATCCACAGACGGTTTACGTCGAGAAAGTTCCCTAGCAAGAACGATTCCGCACGTCCCGAAACAAACAAAGTCGAAGCAGGACGGCTATTACTTTGCCGTTCCCAGAATCCGCCAGTCTCGGACGGTTATTGCGGCTCGGGCTGACGGATGCACCGCGCCAAGACACCCTAGAGCCGCTGCACCGAATATCGACACCTTGCGCGTCGCCGAGTACGCTTCGCTCGTGAACGACAAACTCCCCCCGTCCCCGCACCTCGTCCTCGTCCCGAGTTCGGACCCACCAGGCGAGCCCG
>CAZPJJ010000429.1:0-3672 GCA_964586535.1 uncultured Acidobacteriota bacterium
CGCGCTCTTTCCAGTTCTTGGTGACCATCCCGCCGAAGCCGCCCCAGTCCGCGGTCAAGGACCACATGAACTGCGCCTCGGGGAAGCTCGCGACGGTGCGAGCGACCTGCAGCGACTGCCTGTTGACGGCCTCGATCGTCGAGTCGGGAGCGGCGTCGAGGAAGAACGAGATGTGGCTCTGATCCTCGGCGGGCGCGAGCTCGCGCGCCGAGAACTGATAGAAGGGCCACGCCGCCGCGGCGATCAGGAACGAGGCGAGCACGAACGCCCAGCGAATCGCCAGAGCGTCATCGAGGAGCCGCACGTAGAGCGCGCGGACGGCGTCGAAACCGCGGTTGACGCGTTGGGTCAACCATCCCTCGCTGCCGTCCTTCGCGACGACGTACGCGCTCATCACCGGCGAGAGCGTGATCGCCACGAGTCCCGAGACGATGACGGCGGCCGCGAGCGTGATCGCGAACTCGAGGAAGAGCGAGCCCGTGAGGCCGCCCTGGAAGCCGATCGGCGTGTAGACCGCCGCCAGCGTGATCGTCATCGCGATGATCGGACCGAAGAGCTCGCGCGCGGCCACGAGCGCCGCGTCGATCCTCGAACGCCCTTGGCGAATGTGCCGTGCCACGTTTTCGACGACGACGATCGCGTCGTCGACGACGAGACCGACCGAGAGCACGATTGCGAGGATCGTCAGCAGGTTGAGCGAGAAGCCGAGCGCCAGCATGACGATCGTCGCACCGAGCAGCGAGACGGGCATCGCGATGAGCGGCACCAGCGCCGTGCGCGCCGAGCCGAGGAAGAGAAACACGACGAGCCCGACGATGGCGATCGTCTCGGCGAGCGTCTTGGTGATCTCCTTCAGCGCGTCGCGCATGAACATCGTGCCGTCCCAGACGAGCTTCATCTCGACGTCCTTCGGCAGCGAAGGACGGATGCGCTCCATCTCGGCGCGCAGCCGCTCGGCGACCGCGATCTCGTTGGCGCCGACCTGCGTCCAGACGCCGAGGAAGACACCCTCACGGTCGTTGTACTTCGCGATGAACGTCGCCTCCTCGGCGCCGAGCTCGACGCGCGCGACGTCGCGCAGGCGCACGACGGCGCCGCCGCGGTCGGCGACGATGAGCGACTCGAACTCCTCGCGCGTGCGCAGGTCGGTGTTCGCGAGCAGGTTGACCTGCACCTCGCGGCCCTTCGTGCGGCCGACGGCGGCGAGATGATTGTTGCGCTCGATCGACGCGTACACGTCGCCGGGAGTCAGCCCGAGCGCGGCGAGGCGGTCGGGATCGATCCAGATGCGCATCGCGATGCGCCGGCCGCCCTCGTCGTTGGTGACGCGCTGGACGCCCTCGATCGTCGAGAGCTGCGGCTGCACGGTGCGCGTGAGCAGGTCGGTGAGCGCCGAGACGCTGCGCTCGGTCGCCACGAAGCTGATGTAGAACGTCGCGTAGGGCCGGTCGGCGCGCTGCACCTCGATCTGCGGCGGCTCCGCGTCGGCGGGCAGTTCCGAGCGCACCTGCTGCAAGCGCGCGCTCACCTCGGCCAGCGCCTTCGTCGAGTCGTGGTTCAGCTTGAGGCGCACGGTGACCGTGCTCACGCCGGCGCGGCTCGTCGACTCGATGTGGTCGACGCCCGCGATGGCTGAAACGGCGCGCTCGATCGGCGTCGTCAGGAAGCCGCGCACCGCCTCGGCCGAGGCGCCCGTATAGACCGTCGTGATGATCAACGACGAGCTGTCGAGCTGCGGATACTGCTGCACGGGCAGGGACGAGATGGCTCGCCAGCCCACCAGCACGATCACCAGGTTGACGACGATCGCCAGCACCGGGTGCTTGATGAAGATGTCTGTGATCGGTTTCACGGGACCTTCCTCAGCGCGCCGCGGTCGCGACGCCGTCGTCCTGCGGCGCCGGCATCTCGGCGAGCGCGACGCGCACGCCCTCGTAGAGCTTGAAAGAGCCCGTCGCCGCGACCTGCTCGCCCGGCTCGAGCCCCGTCAGAATGAGCACGTCGTCGCCGATGAGGGGGCCGCTGGTCACGACCCTCGTGCGCGCGCGCACGGCCCCGGTTTCGTCGGACGCCAGGACGAACACGTGCTCGCCGGCAGGCCCCTTGCGGAGTGCCTGTGCGGGAATCGCGACGCCCGAGATCGTCTCGCCGACCGGCACTTCGACGCGCACCGAGGCGCCCGGCTTGGGCGCGCCTTTCATGCGTGCGCGGACCGTCGTATTGCGCGTGCCCTCGTCCACGCGAGCGTCGACGGCGACGAGCACGGCGTCCTCGACCGCCCCCCCGCGTTCCGCGGCGACGACCGCGACGCGATCGCCGGGGCGCAGTGCCGCGGCCACCCGCTGGGGAACCGCGAAGTCCACGTACGCCTCGTCCTCGACGCCCTGGAGCGTCGTGAGCGTCGTGCCCTCGTCGAGATACTGGCCCGGGTGGACGTCGGCGAGGCCTACCCGCGCGCGGAAGGGCGCGCGGATCGTCTTGCGCTCGATGACCGCGCGCAGCCGCGCCACCTGAGCGAGCGCAACGTCGCGCTCGGCGACCGCGCGATCGACCTCGCTCTCGGCGACGGCCCGTGTGAGGCTCGCCTTCTTCGTGCGCTCGAGCGACGTCGCCGCGAGCGCGGCTTGCGCCTCGAGCGCCGCCAGTTCGGCCTCTTCGACGGCGACGTCGAGCGCGACGAGTACCGTCCCGGCCTCGACGACCTGCCCCGGCACGAGCGCGACCTGGCGCACCGTTCCCGGCACCTCGTTGCGCAGCGTGATCGACCGCTTCGCGACGACCGTACCGATCGCGGAGGTCGTGCGCGCGTGATCCCTGGGAACGGCCAGGACGGCCGAGACGGTCTCGACCGGCTCGGGCTGCTGTGCCGCCGCCTCCATGCCGAGCGACACCACACGCATCTTCCAAGCGGCCAGGCCGGCCCCGACCGCAACGACACCGGCGATGAGCACGGCGGATTTGACCCACGTGCGAATCATCTTCTTCTCCTTGACTCTCGATCCGGAATACGCGAACGCTCGTTCGGTCGCGCCACACGGATTCGAGTTGTTTTCGCGAACCGCTTTCCGGCGGTCCAAGCCCAATCGCGAGAGATCGCAAGAGGAGTCGGTCTTGCGACTGCGCGATGGGATTCGGGCGTGACCCGGTCTTGAGTTGGTCGTCGGGCGGCCGGGGTTTCGACGGTCGCTCCGTGGCAAAAGATTCGAACTTCGTGACGTGCGGACGCCCCCTCCGGCGTCGGGCGAAGTCTAACCAGCTTCGGCGAAAGCGCACGCCGCCCCGACCGAGCGGCCGGTCACGCGAGGGGAACGGTCACCCCCGCAGGACCGCGCGCACGGGACTCGCGTCGAAGCCCTCGAGTTTCAGGGGCAAGGCGATGAGTTCGTAGAAGCCATCGGGAACGCCGTCGAGGACGAGGCCTTCGAGGAGCGCGACATCCAGGGCCAGGCAGCGCTGGTGCGTCGGCAAGTCCTTGGAGGCGAAGAGATCGACCGACGGAGTATCGACGCCGATGAGCGTCACGCCGCGGGCGACGAGCCAATCGACCATCTCCGGGTCGGGGGCCGCGAAGTCCTCGTTGAAGCGCTCGGGATCAGGGTACGTGGAGGTGCGCAGGAGGAGCCGCGGTGCCGCGGGCGGCGCGTCGAGATGTGCCGCACCGAAGCGCTCGCC
>CAZPJJ010000430.1:0-3660 GCA_964586535.1 uncultured Acidobacteriota bacterium
CCATCGCGACGCGGCCTACGCCGGCTCGCTCGACGACGCCGTCCTCGCGCTCGCGGCGGAGGTTCGCGAGGGCGATGTCGTGCTCACCCTCGGCGCGGGCAGCGTGAGCCACGCCGGCCCCGCGCTCCTCGCGCGCCTGCAGGCCGAACCGGGAGCCCGCGCATGATGGCCGCGCGCGCCGACCAGGGCGCCCTCTGGCGCTACGTCGAGATCGCCCGCGATCTCGGCGTCGAGGTGCGCCGCGACGAACCCCTCGCGGCCCACACGACGATGCGCGTCGGCGGGCCGGCCTCGTGGCTCTATCTGCCCGACACGGTCGAATCCGCCGCACGCGTCTGGAGCGCCGTCCAAGAAGGTCCGCTGCCCGTGCGCGCGCTCGGCGCGGGAAGCAACCTCGTCGTCGCCGACGAGGGCGTCCACGCGGTCGTCATCGGTACGAGCGCTCTCGCCCCGGAACCGGAACTCGTCGAACCGACGCTCGTGCGCTGCGGCGCCGGACAGCCCGTCCCCGGACTCGTGCGCTTCTGCGCCCGCCTCGGGCTCGCGGGCCTCGAGTTCGCCGAGGGCATCCCCGCGCAGCTGGGCGGCGCGATCCGCATGAACGCCGGCGCGAACCAGGCGTGGTTCTCGCACGTCGCCGAGTGCGTCTTGATCGCCGGCGCGGACGGCACCGTCCTGCGCCACGCGCCTTCCGAGGCGGACTTCGGCTACCGCACGAGCTTCGTCGCCCGCGATCATCGCTTCGTCGTCGGCGCCCTGCTGCGGCTGCGGCCCGACGATCCCGAAGAGATCGCGGCGCGGATCAAGACCTACCGCGAGCGCCGCCGCCGCACGCAGCCCTTGCAGGATCGATCCGCGGGGTGCGTGTTCGCCAACTACGAAGACGCGGCGATCGGCAGGCTCGTCGAGGAGCTTGGCCTCAAGGGAACCCGCATCGGCGGCGCCGAAGTATCGACTCTCCACGGGAACTTCATCGTCAACAAGCAGAACGCCCGCGCCGCGGACGTGCTCGCGCTCGTCGACCGCGTCCGCGAGGCGCTCGTGGTCGCGACGGGCCGCGAGCCGCGGCTCGAAATCGAGATCTGGAGGGACGAGCCGTGAACAACGTGCTCGAGTACATCCGCCGCACGCGCAAGAAGCGCAAGCCGTCGCGTCCGCCACGCTGGAAGGCGTTCGCGACCGCGCTCGGCGTCGTTGCCGCCTTCGGGGCGCTCGCTTACGGCGCGCGCCAGCTCGCCTACGCGCCGCAGCTCCGCGTGCGCACATTCGAGATCGACGGCACCGCGCGCATCCCCGACTACGAGATCCGCCAGGCCGTGCAAGACGCCTACGGCTCGCCGATCCTGCTGCTCCCGCTTTCGACCGCCCGCGCGCGGGTCCTCGAAGTACCCGGCGTCGCGAGCGCGGTCGTCGCGCGGCGCATGCCCGACCTCCTCGAGATCCACGTCGTCGAAAGACGGCCCGTGGCTCGCACCGTGCTCGGCGGCATGACGATGCTCGTCGATCGCGAAGGCGCGCTCTTCTCGCCTCGCGCCGGACGGCCCGGCGACGACGTGCTGCCCGAACTGATCGGCCTGCGAACGCTCCCGAGCGCTACGGCGCTCGCCGACTTCGACCGCCCCGCGCTTCGCGCGCTCGAGGCGCTCGTCTCGGTGACCAAGCAGCGTCCGCCGGAAGGAACGACCGTCGACCTCACGCCCGAGAACCGCATCGTGATGCGGCCGGGCACCGAGGCACCCCTGCTCTGGCTCGACCGCGACGAGCCGGAGCGCAACCTGCAATCCCTCTACGAGTGGAAGAGCGTCGTTGCCGAGATCGCTCCCGATCGCGCCATCGACTTGCGCTTCCCCCGCCGGCTGACCCTGCCACCGCCGCCGGAAGACGACACGACGATTCGGAGGTGACGTTCATGGCAAGAAATCCCGACACGCTCGCCGTCATCGACCTGGGTACCTACCGCTGCTGCTCGGTGATCGCCTCGATCACCGGACCGGGCGAGATCGATGTCATCGGCATCGGCTCGCGCCGCACCGACGGCATTCGCCGCGGCGTGATCGTCAACCTCGAGGCGCTCGTGACGTCGCTCACGGAGTCGCTCGACCAGGCGCGCCAGATGGCGAATCGCTCGGTCGAGAACGTGATCGCGACGGTCCCGGCCGCGCAGGTGCGCTCGTTCACCTCGCGCGGCGTCGTGAGCATCAACAGCCGCGACAAGATCGTCGGCAAGCGCGACCTCGAGCGCGTTCTGGCCACGGTCCGCGCGGTGCAGATCCCCGACGGCCAGTCGACGCTGCACACGCTGCCGCAGGAATACACGCTCGACGGCCAGGACGGCATCCAGGATCCCGTCGGCATGACCGGCTCGCGACTCGAGGCGAGCGTGCACGTCGTGTGCGTGCCGCGGCAGACGGCGCAGCATGTCGTGTCCGCGCTCAACCGCGCGCGCGTCGATGTCGTCTCGCTGACGCTGCCGCTGCTCGCGGCGGCCGAGGCGGTGCTCACCAAAGAGGAGCGCGAACAGGGCGTCTTCCTCATCGACTGCGGCGGGGGCACGACCGACCTCGCGCTCTTCGAGCGCGGCGCGCTCTGGTTCACGAGTTCGATTCCGATCGCGGGCGATCTGATCACGAACGACATCGCGATCGGCCTGCGCACGCCGGTGCCCGACGCGGAATCGATCAAGCGCACCTACGCGCGCGCGACTCCAGGCCCCGACGACGACATCGCGCTCGAGGTGCCGACCCTCGGCGGTGGCCAGCCGCGCTTCGTCGCCTCGTCGGTGCTCACGCAAGTCGTGACGCCGCGCGTGCAGGAGATCTTCGAGCTCGTGCGCGGCAAGCTCGACCGGGCCGGACTCACGGGACGCGCGCGAGCCGGTGCCGTGATCGTGGGCGGTTCCGCCAATCTCGAGGGGCTGCTCGAGATCGCGGAGGAGACGCTCGGCATGCCCTGCCGCATCGGCATCCCGCAGGGTGTCGGCGGCCTCACCGAAGACGTGCGCGCGCCTTCCTTCGCGACGCCCGTCGGCCTCGCGCTCTGGGAAGTACGGCAAGGCCGCCCGATTCGCGTTCGCGAGCGGCAGACGAGCGTCGGCGCGAACGGAATCCTCGGCGGTGTGCGCGGCACCTTCGAGCGTGCGCGGACCTGGCTGGGCGGGATGTTCTGACGGTGGATGAAGAGCCCGATCGCAGGACTCGGAAAGCAAGCACGGAGCCAACGATGGGAAATAGAAACTCGCGGAAGGGAGTCGGGATGGACGGCAAGCTCCGTTTCACGCTGCACGACATGGAAGAAGATCGCGGAACCGGCTCGACGGCGTGGCCGGCGGAAAAGCCGCCGGGAGCGATCATCAGGGTCGTCGGCGTGGGCGGCGGAGGCGGCAACGCCGTCAACCGCATGATCGCGACCGGCGTCCAGGGCGTCGACTTCATCACGGTCAACACCGACGCCCAGGCGCTCGGCGCCAGCCGTGCCTCGCGGCGCATTCAGATCGGCAAACGGCTCACGAAGGGGCTCGGCGCCGGGGCCAAACCGGAAGTCGGACGCGACGCGGCGCTCGAGGACACCGATCTCTTGCTCGACGCGCTTTCCGGCGCCGACATGGTCTTCGTGACCACCGGCCTCGGCGGGGGGACGGGGACGGGCGCGGCGCCCGTCATC
>CAZPJJ010000431.1:0-3653 GCA_964586535.1 uncultured Acidobacteriota bacterium
ATCAGCGCGGCACGGGTGTCCGCGATCGGCGATCGCTTCGGCGAACGCGTTCTGGCTCGCGTGGTGCCCTACGGCGACGCATCGATCCTCGCCGAGGACGTCGACATCGTCTCGCCGTGCGCGACCGGGGCGACGCTGAATCCGAGGTCGATCCCCGCGATCCGCGCGCGGATCGTCTGCGGCGCCGCGAACAACCAGCTCGAGGATCCGCAGCGGGACGACCGCTCGCTCGCGGAGCGCGGCGTGACCTACGTTCCGGATTTCCTCGTCAACCGCATGGGAATCGTCACTTGCGCCGACGAGGAGTCGGGATCGATCGACGAGGATCCGCGCATCACGCGCCATCTCGGGGAATCGTGGGACAACGCGATCTACCCGCTCACGCTTCGCGTGCTGCGCGAGGCCGAGGCGAGAGGCGTGTCGCCGCATCGGGTGGCGCTCGAGATGGCCGAGGCGCGGTCGCTCGAACCGCATCCGGTCTGGGGACATCGCGGTCGGACGATCATCGCCTCGCTCGCGCGCGGCGGTTTCGCCGGTTGAGCCTTGCGGGGATCCACTCCATTCCTACAATGCGATCCGCCATGACCGTCAAGACCATCATCGACGTGCTCAACAACCTCACCTTCGGCGAGGTGTCGCGCCTGAAGGGACGCGTGCAGGAAGCCCGCGCCGAGATCGCGGCGCTGGGGCACGACGAGATCGCCCTCGCACTCGACGAAGCGCTCGCGATGCTCGAGACCGGGGACCTCAAGGGCTTCCGAAAGAAGATCCAGAACGCCGTGAGCCGGCTCGGACACGCGGCCCGCTAGTCAACGTTTGCTCGTTTCGGGAGGGGGGAGTCGCGGGGAGCGGCGAGCGGGGCTCGTCGGCTTCCGCGACTCGCGATCCCGTCTACGAGTGCGAGAGATAGGTCCCTTCGTCGAAGAAGCGCATGTAAAGGGCCGTGAGGCGATCCCGCTCGTCGTTGGAGAGTTCGCCTTCGCTGGCGCGCGCCGAGAGACGGCCCGAGACGAGCTCGCGGAGCTCGGACGGCGGGTAGCCGAAGAGGTCGAGCACGTGTCCCGCCGTGTCGCCGCGGCGCACCTTGAGAATGCGCGGGCCGCCGTCGGGCTCGACGACGACGTGGACTTCGTCGGGCGCGCCGAAGAGATTGTGCATGTCGCCCATGACGTCCTGGTAGGCGCCGACGAGGAAGATCGCGATGTCGTAGGGCTCGCCTCGATCGGGGCGCAGCTCGTGGAGCGGCAGCGAGTCCCGGACATCGCGGATGTCGATGAAGTGGTTGATCGCGCCGTCCGAGTCGCAGGTGATGTCGACGAGCGTCACCTCGCGCGTTGGTCTCTCGCGCAGCCGGGTGATCGGCATGATCGGGAAGAGCTGCGTGAGCGCCCAGTAGTCGGGGACGCTCTGGAAAACCGAGAAATTGCAGACGTACTTTTCGTCGAGAGCGCGCTCGAGTTCTTCGAATTCCTCGATCGGGATGCGCTCCTTGCGGGCGAAGCCGAGCGCTTTGCGCGAGATCTCCCAGAAGAGGTGCTGGGCCATCGCGCGCTGCTCGAGGCTGGCGATGCCGACGTTGAAGAGCGTCGCCATCTCCTCGCGCAGCAGTCCCGCGTCGTGGAAGTACTCGCGGTAGTTCTTGACGGTGACGTGCTTTTCGAGCGCCATCATCTCTTGCAGGAGACGCGGCATGTCTTCATCGGGGCGCAGGAAGGTGGGTGCCGGGTCGGCGGCGATCACGTCGAGCACGTCCGTGACGAGCACCGAGTGATAGGCGGCGAGTGCGCGTCCGGATTCGGAGACGATCGTCGGGAAGGGGACGTTCTCCTCGTCGCAGATCTCCTGCACGAGGAAGACGGCGTCGTTGGCGTACTCCTGGACCGAGTAGTTCATCGAGGCGTCGGAGGCCGTCTTCGAGCCGTCGTAGTCGACGGCGAGACCGCCGCCGATGTTGAGCACGGTGAGCGGCGCCTGCCGCTTGCGCAGCTTGGCATAGATGCGCGCCGCTTCGCGGAAGGCCGTCTTGAGCCGTCGGATCTCGGGAATCTGCGAGCCGATGTGGAAATGCAGCGTCGTGAGCCGGTCGAGCCGGCCCGCGGCGCGGAGCCGGTCGCAGGCCACGAGCATGCCCGTCGTCGTGAGGCCGAACTTGGAAGCGAGTCCCGCGGAGCGGTACCACTTGCCGGCGCCGCGCGCGTAGAGGCGTGCGCGCATGCCCACTTCGGGAAGCGGTCCCGGTCCGGCTTCCTCGAAGGCTCTCAGTAGCTGGTCGAGTTCGAAGAGTTTCTCGAGGATCACGATGACCCGCCGGCCCATGCGCGCGCCGAGCGTCGCGAGGCGGAACGTGTCGCGATCTTTGTATCCGTTGATCAGGATCATCGACGTGGGGCCGAGATCCATCGCGAGCGCGGCCATGAGCTCGGGGCGGGAGCCGACTTCGATACAGATGCCGTGATCGCGGCCCGCGGCGACGAGCGCCTCGACGACCTCGCGGCGCTGGTTGACTTTGATCGGGAAGGCCGGCTGGTAGATGCCGTTCTTCACGCCGAACTCGGTCATCGCGCGCTTGAAGCTGTCGACGAGGGTTTCGACGCGGGAGGCGAGAATCTGCGGGAAGCGAACCACCATCGGCGTGCGGAGGCCGCGGGCGCGCGCGTTCGCCACGAGGCGCGGCAGCGAGACCTCGACGCCGGGTTCGCCCGAGGGGCGGACGGTCAGCTCGCCGTCGTCGGAGATCCCGAAGAAGCCCGCTCCCCAAAGGTGCAGGCTGTAAAGCTCCTGGGCGTCCTCGATGGACATTCTCGTCATTCCACCTGCCTCCAATCCCGGTCGTGAACGCGGGGCGTGACCCCTGGTGCTGGATTCCCGGAGCGTCAGCGAGTGCGCCACTCTGACGACGGGCGGCGATCGGCGCGTTTTCGGCCCGGGCGAGCGGTGCGGTGCTCGAGGAGCTCCAGCACAGGGAAAGGGCGCGCGGCGGCGTCTCGATCGGACGCGCGATTATCGGGCCGAGTTCCGGGGGGGGCAACGCAAGAGCGAGATTTCACACGCGCTTCCGCCCGGCCTCGGGAGGGCCGTACCAGGGCGGAAGCGGAGTGAAGGAGCGCCGCGGATCTCCCCGGCGGGCGCGCCGCGATGAGAGAATCCCGTTTGCCTGGTTTGCCGCCGAGGGCGACGTTCGGTGGCGAGCGATGGGTCCGCGTGGCTGCGCGCCGGCGGTCTGAACCCGCCGCTCGCGCGAGGAGACGGATCGTGATCACGGGCTACAACACGGATGTTCGCTTCGAGGACGCTGTCTACCACGTGCAGAGCGAGGACCGCGGCCGGGACAACCCCGTGCTCGATACGCTGATCTACTGCAAAGGGCAGATTCTCGACCAGGTCAAGACGAACTACCGGGAGATTCTCGGGGAGGACCCCCCGGAGTCGGCCATCGCCAGAATGCTCGAGGAACAGCATCGCGACGTCTTGCGTCGCGTGCGGCAAGGGCACTTCGCGCCCCGGCGCACACTCGCCGGAGCCGAGGCCGATACGGGCCATGGCGGCGCGCTCGTCGAGGCGATCGAGGCGCTGCTCGTCGATGGCGAGACCGGTGCGACCGGCGAGACCTGGGAGACGCTCGCGCTGGAGTTCCTCCGCGAGGGCGGTTCCGG
>CAZPJJ010000432.1:0-3650 GCA_964586535.1 uncultured Acidobacteriota bacterium
CGAGCGCGCGCGCGACGCCGTCGGTCATCTGCAGGCTCTCGTCGGCTGCGAGGGGTAGGGGCACGTCGGCGGGCGCGTCCCAGCAGCCCTCTTCGAAAGGCTCCTCGACATAGGCGACGCCGAGGGTGGCGAGCGCCGCGAGGCGCTCGTGCGCGACCTCCCGCGACCACGCACGATTCGCGTCGGCGCGCAGCGTGATGCGCTCGCCGTGGCGCGCGCGCAGCGCCAGGAGGACGGCGAACTCGGTATCCCACGCGCTCTCGCCGCCGACCTTCACCTTGAGCACGTCGATCCCTCGGGCGAGCGCGCGCTCGGCGGCAGCGAGCGCGGCGTCGACCGCGTGGCTGGGCACGAGTGCGTTGATTGGCACCGCGTGACCCGCAGACGCGGGCCCCTCGCGCCACACCTCGTGCGCCGGGCGCCCGAGACGCCGGCCCCTGAGATCGGCGAGCGCGCTCTCGATCGCGAAGACGGCCGAGGATGCTCCGCTGCTCCACGCGTTCCGGCGCGGCGCATCGCCGCGCAGGAGCGCCGCGCCCGCGGCTGCCGCGAAACGCTCGAGGGCCTCGCGCGCGTCGGCGATCGTCTCGCGCGAGAAGCCCGGCAGCGGCGAGGCCTCCCCGACGCCGCGCACGCCGTGCGCGTCCTCGAGGACCAGCAAGAGGCCGAGACGCTCGCGCACGGGCAAGCGTGGCCCCGTCGCGTGCGGTGCGGCGGCCAGCCGGATCGGCAGGACGCGCGCGCGCGCGCCGCTCATCGCCCCGCCGCGATGCCGGTCGCGAAGAGCGCGGCGTAGAGGACCATCAACTGCGCCGTGCCCGCGAGCGCGGCATTGAGCCCCGGGCCATCCTCGCGCCGCGCGAGGACGAGGAGCAGCCGCACCGCCAACGGGAGTGTCGCGAAGACGAGCAAGACCCACGGCGTCGCCTGGCCGCTCCCCAGCATGCTGACCGGAATGCTATACGCGAGCAGGAGCAGCACCGCGTACTCGACGACGCCCGCCTCGCGCCCATAGCGCGCCGGGATCGTCAGCTTGCCGGCGCTGCGGTCGGTGCGCGCGTCGCGCACGTTGTTGACCGCGAGGATCGCGGTCGCCAGCGCGCCCGTGGCGAGGGCGGCAGGCCACGCCGCCCCGGGCACGAAGCCCGCGTGCACGAACGCCGTGCCGCAGACGGCGACGAAGCCGAAGAAGATCATCACGAAGACGTCGCCGAGCCCGTGATAGGCGAGGGGATAGGGACCGCCCGTGTACGCGAGCGCGGCGACGATCGAAGCGATCCCGATCGCGACGATCGGCCAGCCCGCGGCCCACGCGAGATAGACACCCACGAGCAGCGCGATCGCGAAGACGACCGCGATGCCGGTGCGCATCGCGCGCGGCGCGATGATCCCGGCCTGCGTGACGCGCAAGGGGCCGATGCGGCGCTCGTCGTCGGCGCCTTTCTCGAAGTCGAAGAGGTCGTTGGCGAAGTTCGCGCCGATCTGCAGCAGCAGCGCGCCCAGGAGCGCCGCGAGACCCGGCGCGAGACGAAAAGACCCTGCCGCGTACGCCACGGACGTGCCGACGATCACGGGCGCGACCGCCGCGGGGAGCGTCTTGGGGCGCGACGCCAGGAGCCACGCGCGCGCGGGGTGCATGCGGGCGCTCTCGTTCACGCGGGGCCGTCGCTCACGGGAATCGCGGGAACTTCGAGAAGTCGGGCTTGCGCTTCTCGAGGAAGGCGCGCTTGCCTTCTTTCGCCTCCTCGGTGAGGTAGAAGAGCAGCGTCGCGTCGCCCGCCAACTGCTGCAGGCCCGCCTGTCCGTCGCAGTCCGCGTTGAGCGCGGCCTTGAGCAGGCGGATCGCCGTCGGACTGTTGGCGAGGATGTCGCGGCACCAGGCGAGGGTTTCCTCCTCGAGCTTCGCGAGCGGCACGACGGTGTTGACGAGGCCCATCGCGAGCGCTTCCTCTGCGTCGTACTGGCGGCAGAGGAACCAGATCTCGCGCGCTTTCTTCTGGCCCACCATGCGCGCGAGATAGCTCGCGCCGTAGCCGCCGTCGAACGAGCCGACGCGCGGGCCGGTCTGGCCGAAGCGCGCGTTGTCGGCCGCGATCGTCAGGTCGCAGACGACGTGCAGGACGTGCCCGCCGCCGATCGCGTAGCCGGCGACCATCGCGATCACGGGCTTCGGCAGCGTGCGGATCTGCCGCTGCAGGTCGAGCACGTTGAGACGCGGCACGCCGTCGCCGCCGACGTAGCCGCCGTCGCCGCGCACCGACTGATCGCCGCCCGAGCAGAAGGCCAGCTCGCCTTCGCCCGTGAGGATGACGACGCCGATCGAGGCGTCGTCGCGCACGTGCTCGAAAGCGCGCATGAGTTCTTTGATCGTCTGCGGGCGGAAGGCGTTGCGCACCTGCGGGCGCGCAATGGTCAGCTTCGCGATGCCGAGCTCGGCGTGGTGCTCGTAGCGGATGTCTTCGAAGGAGAAGTCCGGGACGGACTTCCACGGAAGGGCGCTCATGGGGTCATGGCCTCCTGCAAGGAATCGAGGGCGAGCGCCACCCGGCCGGGGCGCTCGGAGAGCAGATCGTGCCCCGCGCCTTCGACGACGTCCACCCGCACGGAGGGCAGGAGGGCGGCCATCTCGCGAGCGAGGGCGAGGAACTTCGCGTCGGTGGCCCCCGCGAGGAGGACGACCGGGATCGAGAGCGCGGCGAGCCGGCCGCGGTAGTCGGGCATCGCGGCCAGGCTGAACGCGTCCAGCGCGCGCGCGAGCGCTGCGGCGTCGTGGCGTTCGCGGACGCGCGCCAGACGTTCGCGAAGCGCGTCGCCCAGCGCGGCGCGCGTCGCGAAGAGCGGCTGCGCATCCCAGCGGGCGGCGAACGCCAGGACGCCCTCCGTGCGCAGCAGTGCCGACCAGGCGGCGTCGGCGCTGCGGCGCTCGGCGCGGGTGGCGTCGTCCAGACCGGGATGCGCGCCGCAGAGCACGATCCCGCGCACGCGCCCGGGATGGCGGATCGCGAGCGAGAGCGCGATGCGGCCGCCCTGCGAGTAACCCGCGAAGCCGGCGCGCGCGATGCCGAGCGCGTCCAGACGGTGAATGACGAGATCCGCGGCCGCTTCGAAGTCGAGACCTTCGGGAAGCGGGGCACCGCCGTGACCCGGCAGATCGAGCGCGACGAGCGGTCGTGCCTTCGCGGCCACGGCCACGTCGCCCCAGAGTCGCGCGTCTCCCGCGAAGCCGTGCAGCAACACGAGCGGCAGCCTGGGGCTCGGAGCGCCGAACTCGCCCCACGCCAGGCCGGTCTCGCCGGCGAGCGGACGTGGGCCGTGCACGTCGTCAGGCATCGCGCTCATCGAGAGCGCGCACGGCGGCGTGGAGAGGCGCGAGCGGCGCGCTCTTCGCAACGTGCGCGACGAGCACGGTCGGTCCCCGTTGCGTCCACGCGCGCGCCAAGGCCTCGCGTAACTCCGCGGGCGTGTGGATGCCGTGGGCCAGGACGCCGAACGCGCGCGCGGCCGCGACCGCGTCGATGCGCGGCGGCGTGAGGAAACAGCGCTCGTAGAAAGACGCCGCATCCGGGCTCTGCCGCACGGGGAGCGCGTCGAAGATGCGCCCGCCGCCGTTGTCGAGCACGACGATCGCGACCGTGCGCCCGAGATCGCGC
>CAZPJJ010000433.1:0-3635 GCA_964586535.1 uncultured Acidobacteriota bacterium
GGTCGCGCCACTCCACGGCGAGCCGGTCGGCGTCCGGGACGCGGCGCGTGTCGCGGAAGCGCCGAGAGAGTTCGATGCCATCGAGCGCGGCGCGCGGCACTGGCCGTACGTCCCTCCAGTAGCGGCCGCCGCCGTCGTCTTTCGAGAAGTCGATGCGGTGCACGACGAAGCGCTGCAGCTTCGTGCGGTCGAGCGCATGGTCGCGCCCGTCGTCGACCTGGTCGATGAGGTTGCGGACGGTCACCATGTCAGCCTCAGCCCTCCGACCGCGCGCCAGTCGGCGGCGCCGGAGGTCGACCAGCTAGCCTCCGCCGCGGCGTAGCCCGCGAGCGCTCGGCTGATCCGGGCCTCGAGAGAGAGCCCAAGAGCGGCCCCGGCGGGAGATGCCCCAAGCCATGCTGCCAGGCGTCCGTCGCCAGGCCCCAGAGCGGCTGCGCGATCGAGTCCGGCTGCGACATCGGCGCGCAGCCTCAGCGAGGGTCCGCGGGCGGCGCCGCCTTCGCCGCCTCGACGAGCGCTGCAGCCTTGGTCTCGGCCCCCTTGGCGAACGTGCGCGACGCGGTGTAGCCGAGCGCGGCGAGGATCGACGACGCGGCGCCGAGCACCTTCAGCGCCGCCGGGGTATCACTGAACGCCCCGCTCGCGAGCAGCGCGCCGACGACGAGCGCCGCGACCGAGAGCCAATACTCCGTGGTCCTGTACCCGGGCTTCATGGGGTGAGAGTCCTTTCCGCGGCTCATCGCCGCTTCACTTCCTGGTAGATCTGCCAGCTCCGCACCTCGAGGGCCTCGAGCTTGCGCTGCATCTCCTTGCGGTCCTCGCGCAGCTCATCGGCGATGCGCCCGAGTTGCTCGCCGGTCTCCTTGCGCACGTCGGAGATCCGGCTGTGCAACGTCTCGTGCGCCTTGTCCGCTTCGGCGCGCGTGTACCCGGAGGCCGCCTGCGACTCCGGGGGCCGGAGCCCGAGCCAGGCGCCGACGCTGGCCCCTGAGAGACCGAGCGCCGTCACCACGGCGAGCACGAGCTTGCGGTCGATGTAGATCCGCAGGCCCCCGTTGCGCTCGCTCGGCACCGGCGTCGGGTAGTCTCTGCGGGTCGCCTCGCCCATGGTGGTGCTCACTCCGCAACGCAGGTCATCGGGATCGAGAGCATGGCTACTGCACCGGATCCGGTTCGCTGTGCTCGAGCTTGCTCGCCCAGAGCTTGCCGTCAGCGTCTACGAGCAGGCGCACCTCGTCGCGCGTGACGCCCGGCAGCTTGGCCTTCACCTCGTCGATGATGGCCTGGGCAAGCACGTTGCCCACGAGGAAGCCCGCCGTGCCTCCGTCAGCGCAGTAGACGCGGAGCGGGTAGTTGCTCGCAGCGCCGCGGCGGCACTCGATGTGCCCCGACGCGCCGGCCTCTTGCGCCTTGGCGACGAACGGAGCGGCGCCGGGACCGGTCAGCTCGACAGCGTTGGGGCCGCCTTCGGCGGTGGTGAGCTGGTAGGTCTGCCCACGATAGACGCCGTACAGGTTGCCGGCGGCGGAGAGCGCGAGCAGGGTGGCGAGTGTGACGGTGGCGCGACTCATCTTAGTAGCTCACCGTCACGCGGCACCAGATGTCGGCAAGCGTGAGATTGGCGCTGGTCGCCACCGCTCGCATGGCGATGGCACTTCCTGCTGCGACGGTCGGCGCCGCCGTCAGCCCGACGATGTCATCGCAAGAGGCGTAACCGGAACCGTCCAACGCCGCCGTGGTGCATGTGAGAGTTGCAGCAACATCGGCGGTGTCGTCGCGAAGAGCGAATGTTACGCCATTGTCGGCGGCAACATCCGTGATTCCGCACTCCATCGACACTGGTTTGAAATCGAACGGCGCCCACACTTCGTCCGCGGCAGATTCCGTGGTGGAGTCCTCATCGTCACAAGTCGCGTCCCCGAAAAGTCCAGAGCTTCGCGGCGAAAGGTAGACCGTTGTCGCCCCGTTCGGACCCTGCCCGCAGAAGTAGATCACCCCGATATGCAGCGCTGCTATGTTCGTGCCGGATGTGCCAATGCTACCAGTGACGGAGAATGTCGTATTCCCGCCAACAAGCGTGGATACAGCCACGCCGCTGGCGCTGCGCAGTTGCAGCGCTCCGTCCATAGAGTCCACTTGGGCCGTTGTTCCGTTGTGGCCGATTCTCGCCGAGTCCGTGCCGTGCGTGCCTCCGGGCTGGTCGACGAAAAGATACGTCGCGTTTATCGTCACGTCCCCCACCGTCCTCGTCGCCACCGTCGTACACCCCGCCGTCGACTCAGCGAGAGTCACGCGCCCCGTGTCGGAGTCGAGCGTGATCCGCACGTCCGGCGACGTACACGAGGCCCCCACGCCGTCGAGCGCGTCGACCGCAGAGGCGAGCGACGTGCAGGTATCTGAAACCGAGGCGCTAGCCGTCCAGTCAGTGCCCTCGGCGAGGACCGTGGCGGTCGACGTGCCGTCTAGTTCGACGACTGTCACCGTCACCGTGTCGTTGTCGCCCGCGCACGAGGCCGAGGGGTCGGCTCCGTCGATCGCGATGGTGCTCGTGTCCTGCCCGCCGAACAAGTTGAGGTTCGCGGCGGTGCAGGTGCCGTCGCCCGGGGCGCAGACTTGCGGCCGGATGCCGAGGCTCTCCGGGTCCGTCGTGCTGGTGCGCTGCCCGCCTGATACGCCGTTGTTGTCGACGCACGTCCTGTCTCCGGTCACCGACTCGGGGCACGCCGACGACAGGGAGCCCCCGGAGAAGCCGGCGCGGTAGTCACCGACGTGCGAGCCCATCGACTGACTCTGCGCCCAGGACGTCACGCCGATGGCGAGCCCGAGAGCGAGCACGGCGCCGCACGCCGCGCCGATGAGCGCCACGCGCCTCACGGCGTCACCCCGCGGGTCTTCACCGTCACCTTGTCGCTCGCGTCGGCCCCCGTGCCGTTGAACACGCAGTTGACGTAGTTGTGCGGCAGGTTCGAGACGGTCCAGCTCCACTTCTCCGACGCGCTCACGGAGTTCTCCCACGTGTGCGTCACGCTCGACGATGTGCCGGCCGTCCCCGAGTCCGACAGGATGTGCAGGTCGAAGCCGCTGTCGTTCGCGGTGCTCGCGTCGTCCGACGTCTCGCAGCGCATCGTGACCGCGCTCGCCGCGCTGTACGTGTAGGAGACCTCGACCACGAGCGAGCGGCGCTCCTGCACCTCGATCCAGCCCGTCCATCGCGCGCTGTTGATCGCGAGGTCGTCGATCTTCGCCGAGGACATGGTGTCCTTCTGCATCGTCACGTAGCCGGCGACCGCCGAAGCGCACGCGA
This sequence comes from uncultured Acidobacteriota bacterium, assembly GCA_964586535.1. GTDB lineage: Bacteria > Acidobacteriota > Polarisedimenticolia > J045 > J045 > CAZPJJ01. The sequence goes on from CAZPJJ010000433.1 coordinate 3,305, forward strand.
CGAGGACGACGCCGAAGATGATGCCTTGCAGACGCTTCAGCATGGGCGCCTCCTAGTTGTTGGCCCAGATCCCCTGACACCCGACGACGCACCACATCGCCGCCCCGCACGCCCAGAGCTTGATGTAGTCGCCGGTGAGCGCCGTGGACTTCGTCAACCCGATGTCGGCGTCGGCCGTGCCGCTGAAGTAGACGACGGTGTCGGTCGCCGTCTCGTAGCAGCCGCCCTCGATGCCATCGGCGTCGGAGTCGAGCGGCGAGATGTCGACGAGCGCGCCCCAGTCGGCGCCGACGTAGCTGAAGGTCAGCTCGCAGCCGAGGACCTGGTCGGC